>CAYQRG010000022.1:0-11844 GCA_964419645.1 uncultured Eubacterium sp. | reverse complement strand
ATAGTATTATTGTATTAATTAGATAATACAAATAGCAGGAGGGATTCCTATGGAGCGTAAAGACAGAAATTTAGAATCAGAGCATCGCTTTAAGATGATTGCACCGGTGGTCATTACCACATTGCTGGGAGCTTATTATATTGGAATTGGAGTGATCTGTCTTTGCATACCGGAAATCCCAATGGCTGCAAAACTATGCTTGGTAGTGATTCCGGCAGCCTTGCTGGGGGTTTTGGTTTTTGTATTCATCGAAAGAATAAAGGAGATAAGGAGTGGAGAAGAAGATGATCTTAGTAAATACTGATTACATTACGGGAAAAGAGCTGGAAATGTTGGGATTGGTGAAGGGCAGCACGATTCAGAGCAAGAATATCGGCAAAGATATTACCCAGGGGTTTAAAACAATTGTAGGCGGTGAATTAAAGGCTTATACGGAAATGATGAATGAAGCCAGAGCCCTGGCGACAAAGCGCATGGTGGAAGAAGCGGAATCCCTTGGCGCAGATGCCGTTGTCAATATTCGTTATGCCTCTTCTGCGGTGATGCAGGGAGCGGCAGAAGTGATTGCTTATGGAACGGCTGTGAAATTTTGCTGATCAAATGATGGCGTAATGATGTCCGGAAACAAATCCTTGACACTTACCAAAAAAAGTATAATAATGAATTTCAGAAATGAATCAGAATTTCCCAGGGATAACCATGAGGGAGCAGTACATCGGAGGTAAGAGTATGGACATCAGATTTGAAAAAAAAGAACAGCTAAAGGAAAAGCCGGATCAGAAGAATCTCGGTTTCGGAAAATATATGACAGACTACATGTTTGTCATGGACTGGACAAAGGAAGAAGGCTGGAAGGATGCGAGGATTGTTCCCTATGAGCCGATTACCATGGACCCGGCCTGTGTGACACTGCACTATGCGCAGGAGACATTTGAAGGTATGAAAGCATATCGTACCAAAGAAGGAAACATCCAGTTGTTCCGTCCGGAAATGAATGCAAAGCGCTTGATCCGGTCCAACGAAAGATTGTGTATGCCTGCTTTCCCGGAGGATATGTTTGTGGAAGCTGTCAAAGAGCTTATAAAAGTAGAACGGGATTGGGTTCCGTCAGAACCGGGAACTTCCCTTTATATCCGTCCTTTTATGTTTGCAACAGAAGTGGCATTGGGAGTTCATATGGCAACCAGTTATAAATTTATGGTAATCTGCTGTCCGGTAGGCGCATATTATGCAGAAGGCATCAACCCGGTTAAGATTTTGGTAGAAGATGAGCTGGTGCGCGCCGTACAGGGCGGTACCGGATTTACAAAATGCGGCGGCAACTATGCAGGTTCTATTTTGGGACAGGTAAAAGCCGAGAAAATGGGATGCACCCAGGTGCTCTGGTTAGACGGCGTACATCGCAAATATGTAGAAGAAGTAGGAACGATGAACATTATGTTCAAAATTGGCGGAGAAATCTATACCGCGCCGATTGAAGGAACGGTACTCCCCGGTATTACCAGAGATTCCATTATTCATATTTTAAAAGACTGGGGTTATACGGTAAATGAGACACATCTTTCTATCGATGATCTGATGAAGGCAGGCCATGACGGCACTTTAGAAGAGGCGTTTGGTACAGGTACAGCAGCGGTTGTTTCTCCGGTAGGCGAATTTGTGTACAGAGAGGATAGTGTAAAAGTAAATGATTTCCAGATCGGAAAGCTGACACAGAAGCTGTATGATTATCTGACCGGAATCCAGTGGGGTGACGTGGAAGACAAATATGGCTGGACCGTAGACATTGATGCATAAAAAATAATAAAAATAGAATTTAAAAAGAGGACTGTGAGAAACAGCCCTCTTTTTGCGTGCAGAAAAGAATAAAAGACGAAAAAATTCAAATACTATCCTTAAAAATTATTTCATGAAACACAAAAATTTAAGGATAGGAGCAGTAAATAGAATGACAAAAGAAACTTATTACATCGGGGAACAAAGCTTAACGTTCCCCAGAGACGTCTATTTGATCTCAAGCGCATCCGTTGTGGGAAAAAAAGAAGGAGAAGGACCGTTAGGAAGCGCTTTTGATATGATATGCGACGATGATAAATTTGGAGAAGACACTTGGGAAATGGCCGAGAGTACATTGCAGAAGGAAGCCCTCACCCTTGCAATGGGCAAGGCAGATCTGCAATCCCAGGATATCCGCTATCTTTTTGCCGGAGACCTTCTGGGGCAGAATATCGCTACTTCCTTCGGGCTTATGGACTATGAGATTCCACTGTTTGGTTTATACGGCGCCTGTTCTACCGCAGGAGAATCCCTGTCCCTGGCCTCTATGTGTGTCGGCGCAGGGTATGCCAAAACAGTCGCCGCGCTTACCTCAAGCCATTTTGCCAGCGCGGAGAAGCAGTTTCGCTTTCCCTTGGAGTATGCCAATCAAAGACCCGTATCAGCTACCTGGACAGTCACCGGAAGCGGAGCCTTTCTATTGTCCGGCAAAAAAGGAAAAGTACGAATTACCGGGATTACCACTGGTAAGATCGTAGACATGGGAATCAAAGATTCCATGAATATGGGAGCAGCTATGGCTCCTGCGGCAGCAGACCTGATCGCACAGAATTTAGAAGATTTTAACAGAACGCCTTCTGATTATGACAAGATCGTAACAGGAGATCTGGGCTATGTAGGACAGGAAATTTTGATTAATTTATTAAAAAAGAAAAAAATTGATATTTCAGGTGTGCATGAGGATTGCGGTATTTTGATCTACGACAAAGAAAAACAGGGAACCGGCTCCGGCGGTTCCGGATGCGGCTGCTCGGCAGTGACTTTAAGTGCCCATTATCTGCCGCAGTTAGAAGAGGGCAGTTTAAAACGAATTTTGTTTGTTCCAACGGGAGCGCTGCTGTCCACCGTAAGTTTTAATGAGGGACAAAGCGTGCCGGGAATTGCCCATGGGGTAGTGATCGAATATGCAGGATCGGAGGGATAGGCATGGAATATATCAATGCATTCTGGATATTATTGGAAAGAACAAAAATGCTGCCGGGCAGGATCATGGTATTGCTGGTGTGCAGCGGAGCAGTGCTTGGAGCAGTCGGTATCTATCAGCCTTTGATTGACTATGCCAAAGCAGGAGCAAGCGTTCCGCTCCTTGGTTTTGGCAATACCCTTTGGAAAGGGGTAAAAGAGGCAGTAGACGAAAATGGTCTATTGGGAGTTTTTATGGGCGGATTCAAATCCAGCGCAGTGGGAATCTGTGCAGCTTTGGTATTTGGATATCTTGCCAGCCTGATTTTTGATCCGAAGATGAAATCATAATAGGAATAAAAATGCAAGAATAGAAATGAGAAAACTGCACAGACTAAACGTGAAATCCGGGAGATATAGACTGTCCTTGGATTTCACAGGAGCAGAAAGGAGGATCATTTCATTATGAAAAAACTGAAATACTTGCTTTTGTGCTGTATTATGAGTGTGTCGGTTCTGGCTCTGGCAGCCTGCGGTACCAATAATACGAAAAACAATAACGACAATGCCAACAATAATACAGAGGCAGATAATACCAATGCCAATGCAAACGGAAGTAATGCAAACGGCAGCAATGCCAATGACGGCAGTGCGGCAGATGATGCAGCCGATGCGGTAGAAAATACCGGAGATGACATTATGGACGGTGCAGAAAATATCGGCAATGACCTGGAGAATGCAGTAGATGACGTTACCGGCAACAATGGCGGTACCAACGATACTTCTTCAAATGGCAATGGTTCCAACAATAAAATTGCAAAATAAAAGCAGAAACGTTATTGTTTATTTCTAACGTGACGGAAAAAGTGAAAATGGAAATTCCATTTTCACTTTTTCTGTTGCGCCTTTGCACAAAATAAGATATTCTGGAACGTAAGATAAGGAGCGTTGGAATATGACAAAGGAACAATATGAACGTTGGTCTGCACCTTTTCCCAGGGGGAGCAGAAGGGTAAAAATTTTAATCATAGCGGATAAGCTCATTACAGGAGCCGTGTTTGTATCCTATCCGGCGCTTTTGCTGTATTTGCTTTTACAGGCAGATTACAGGCAGCTTTGTTTTTGCTTTTTTATCCCTGCATGCTCTTTTTTGCTAATGTCATTTTTTCGCAGTATTTATTCCGCCCAAAGACCTTATGAGGTACTTGACATCACGCCTCTGATTCCCAAAGAGACAAAGGGAAAATCCTTTCCCAGCCGCCATGTGTTTTCGGCATTTGTGATAGGGATGACATTTCTTTTTGTGATAAAGCCCCTTGGAATACTGATTCTGGCAGCAGGAACGGTTATGGCGTATATCAGAGTTGTGGGAGGCGTGCATTTCCCGAAAGATACGGCGGCAGGAGCGCTGCTGGGTATCCTGTGCGGTATGCTTTATCTCTTTTTATAAAATTTTGGTATAAAAAAAGTGCCTTATGGCACTTTTTTCATGAAATTATTATTCGTCAATTGAATAGTTCGGAGCTTCTTTGGTGATATGAATGTCATGGGGATGGCTTTCTTTCAAAGACGCTGCGGAAATTTTAATAAATTTAGCTCTATCATGCAATTCCGGAATCGTCGGGCATCCACAATATCCCATACCGGAACGGATACCGCCGATTAACTGGAAGATCGTATCTTCTACGCTGCCTTTGTAAGCAACACGGCCTTCTACGCCTTCCGGAACCAGTTTCTTTGCATCTTCCTGGAAATAACGGTCTTTGCTGCCGTTTTCCATTGCTGCAATCGATCCCATACCGCGGTAAACTTTGTATTTTCTTCCCTGATACAGTTCAAAGGTTCCCGGAGATTCATCGCATCCGGCGAACATACTTCCCATCATACATACATTTGCGCCGCCAGCCAGTGCCTTTGTCATATCTCCGGAATATTTGATGCCTCCGTCGGCAATAATCGGAATGCCGAATTCTTTGGCTGCTTCATAACAATCCATAACGGCAGTCATCTGAGGTACGCCGATACCCGCAACAACACGTGTCGTACAAATGGAGCCCGGTCCGATACCTACCTTAATCGCGTCTGCGCCTGCGGAAATCAGATCCCTTGTAGCTTCTGCTGTTGCCACGTTTCCGGCAATAACCTGAAGATCTGGATACTTTGCTTTGACCTCTTTGACTGCATTTAAGATATTTAGAGAATGGCCATGAGCAGAGTCAATGACAATAACGTCTACATGGGCTTTGACTAAAGCGTCCACACGATCCATCATGTTATGGGTAATGCCTACTCCGGCACCGCAGAGGAGACGTCCTTGATCGTCTTTTGCAGACAGAGGATAGCGGATCTGTTTTTCTATATCTTTGATGGTAATTAAACCTTTTAAATTGTAATTCTCATCTACCAGAGGAAGTTTTTCCTTTCTTGCTTTGGCAAGGATTTGTTTGGCATCTTCTAAGGAAATTCCGGTAGGAGCGGTAATGAGATTTTCAGAGGTCATGGATTCACTGATTTTTTTCGAGAAATCGGTTTCAAATTTCAGATCACGGTTTGTGATGATACCAACCAGCCGTCTACCGTCTTTTTCTACAATAGGAACGCCGGAGATACGGAATTTGCGCATGAGATTCTCTGCATCCTGCAGAGTATTTTCGGGATTCAAAGAAAATGGATCGGTAATAACGCCGTTTTCGGAACGTTTTACCTTATCGACTTCGTCTGCCTGTGCTTCGATGGACATGTTCTTATGGATAATACCGATGCCGCCCTGTCTGGCCATTGCAATTGCCATTCTGTGTTCGGTTACCGTATCCATGCTGGCACTCATCATGGGAATGTTTAGTTGAATCTTTTTCGTGAGATGTGTTGTCAGATCAATCATATTTGGTGTAACTTCTGAATACTGCGGTACCAGTAATACATCGTCAAATGTGATCCCCTTACCGATAATTGTAGCCATTTTGGAATCCTCTCTTTCTTCTTAAAAACGTATATATTGGGTTAGTAATTTAATTTTCATATTCTAGCAAATAAAGTTGTCTGTGTCAATTCAAAAATTGAAAATCAAATTTTTGTGCGAAATTTTTAAACTATCTTGACACATTGTAAAAAAAGAGTTACAGTGTATATGTACATTTTTATATTTCATTTTTCATTAGTGTCGCAAAAAGTATACTTAATGAGACGAATAAAAATGTATAAATAAAATGATAAAAAGAATTGGCAGATTTTTGGATCTGTCTTTTTTTTATGCCATTTTACGGGGGATTTGCCGTTAAATGGTATTTTTTGTGGAAAAATAAAATTTCCTTTTTTTTTACCATTTCTTGTCGCCTCAAATTGTATACTTTGTGCGACAATTTTCAGAAAATCAGAAAAAGGAGGATTGGGGAAAGAAACAAAATACAAGAGGAATAAGAGTAAAAGAGTTAATATTCAGAAAGGAGATTTGAGAATGAAATTAAAAAGACTTTTAGCTGGAATTTTAACGGGAGCTTTGATGATTACCGGTATTCCAGTACTTGGACTGGAAATGGCAGCGTCTGTTCCAGTTAATGCAGCTGAGACAGCAAGCGGCACAAGTTCAGAGAATGTGGCACTGGGCAAGCCGGTTACCGTATCTTCTTATGAGAGCGGAACTTTACATGACGGAACGAAACTTGTAGATAATAACGACAGAGTTAGTGGTGATTTTGACAATGCCAGCATATGGCGAAGCGGTCAATTTGAGAAAGAATTGGTAAACGGAGATATAGAGCATATTGACCAGTGGGCAATGATTGATCTGCAAACTACAAGAACGACAGTTGAAGAGATTGAAATTAATTTTTACGATGACCTCAATGAATGGCCAACCAATTATAGGATTGAGACCAGTGCCAGTGGAAGGGAAGGAAGCTGGACGACATTGTCAACAATAATGCATGAGTCTAATGCACAACCTTTAGGTCAGTCGGATCGTATCACACGTATGGATGTTAACGAAGGTGATGAAGCGATTAACGAAGGTGATAAGATTGTTCTGCAGCGGTATGTTCGTTTTTATTTTACCGCTGTAAACAGCTATGCAGATTCACAGCGTATTTCTGTATCTGAAATCAGAATCTTCGGACAGAAAGCTACGACAATTCCTGCACCGATCGTAGAATTTACAGCGCCTGCGGATAATCAATTTCCGAAAATTTCACAGTTAACAGTAGACGATTCGTCAGATGAATTACGGCATCAGAACCTGACAGATAGGATGACGCCGGCATCTACACTGGTAAAGGCAACACAAAACGTGACACTGGATGCAGATGGTAATGCTATTATAGATCCGGATATGCTGTTTGAAGATAATCAGGATTTTGCCGTAGAGACAGAGGTAGATGGTGTCTGGGGATTTAATGCGCTTGCCAAAACTGTGGGAGCTCAGAATAAGTTTAATGCTGATGGTACGGATACAAAGGTTATATCGTTTAAACTGTATATGAAGAAATTTTCTAACGTAGGTTCTCTTAATGCGGGAGGCGGTTTGACAATTTACAGCAAGGGTTCCAGGTATATGATGCAGACAGATCAAGACTGTATCAAGATAGCTATGCAAAATGCTAATAACGCATGGGTAAATGAAGCTTATCGTTTTACTGCTGATGAAAAAAGCAATGATCCGGATAAGTCATTCCTGAATAAATGGCACGATATTCTGGTTGTAATTGATGGTGAAGGAGATATGCGCTTGTATGTAGATTATGCAAGGTGTTCTACAAAAGAAGGCGGCGGTACAGGTGCGATTCATCCTGATGTTGATATAAATGTTCCATTCAGCTTATGCTGTAATGCAAGCAATACCAATCCTGCGGAAAATGCTTTTACCTCAGAGTTTGGATATTTAGCACAATTTGAATTTTATACCAATGCAAATTATCAGCATCTTTTAGACGATGTAGGAAATGATATTACAGATGCAACAACTTTACCTCCTGAAGCGGCTGAAAAAATCAACATAGCAACATTAGAGGCTAAATATGGAGCGCGTAACATTGATGTTGCTTATGAGATCAGCAAGATCATTCAGGCAGAGACACCGACGGTCCGCATTGCGCTGAACCCGTATAACGTTGCAACTGTTTGGAGCAAATGGGTTCCGGGAGAAGGCGATGCAGAAGGACACTGGGATCAGATACCGTCAGGAGAGAAATTTGCGAATGTTTCAGGTACAAAATACTGTGCTACAACAACACTTACGGCAGATGACGGATTTGTATTTAATCAGACATGTCGTGATGATCTTGAGATTACAACAAAAGAGGGTGAAGATAAACCTTCTCATACAGTTGTAAATCTTTCCAACAATAACAGAGTACTTACTGTTACGGCATACTACAATTGTACGGATGATGACGAAGCAATTCCGGGAAGCTGCCAGTTAGAAGAACTTCGTATTGCCAAAAATGAAATTATTATGCAATTGAGTGATCAGACTTGTCAGATAGAGAGCCCGACAGTAGTTATCAGTAAGTGTGCAAAACATACATCAACGGCAAAGGTTGAATATGAAGTAACAGAGGGTGAAGACTATATTTCAGTAAGCGATAAAGGCGTAATTACAGCGAAAAAGAAAACCAAACTGAAAATGGGCTGTGCTCCGGCTAAGATTAAAGTAAAAGCTACTTTAGTAGGCGAGGATGGAGAACAGTTGCAGGAAACACTGGATGGTGTTACAGAGCTTACCAGAACGATTACCGTACATGTTCATGATACAAAAGCAGAGCAGACGATTACTACGGCTCCGACGATTACCACAAAAGTTCCGGAGACAGGATCTTATCCGGAAATAGCAGATATTAAAATGGTTTATCCGGAGGGCACAGATATGACAACGGTAGCGCAATTTGATGATATTGCAGATCGTATGCTGCCGCAAGCAACCTTAAATCAGACTACAGTAGATTTTATGCAGGATAACATTGCTCAATTGATAAAGAACAAACAGGATGGTAATTCTTTCGGATTGAATGGAACGCCTAGTGATCTGCCGACCGCTTTTGCTGATCCGGTTATTAAAAATACAGACGGTGTATGGGGCTTTGTTGGACAGGGTCAGACACCGGGACTGGAAAATGAGTTCGACGTTTATGGCGATGATGTAAAACTGATTACATTTAAGCTTTATCTGAAAAAATGGCCGACAGGTTTAAATGTCAGTCTTTTCGGTAAGGGCGATAAGTATGCTGTACAGTTGGATAAAAACAAACGATTCGTTATGTACATGGAAAATAAAGACGGACAATGGCCACAGGAAGTATATGCAGTTCCGGCTGCAGATCAGGCAACTTTCTTGGAAAAATGGCATGACGTATTTATGGTTGTAGATGGTAAAGGTAAGCAGCGTATTTATGTAGATGGCAATCCGTCTACAACAGATAGAAATTACAACGCTTATGCAAAAGAAAAACCATCTCATGGCGATTGGCCATTTACCATGGGTTATAATTTGTCAGATACAGATGGAACCGGAAATAATCTTGCAAACTGGTGGAAACAGATGTTCACCGAGGATTATGGATATATTGCTGATTTTGAATTCTATACAGATAAGAATTATTATGGAATGATCGAAGTGGCAGAAGGGGAAGAAATAAGTATTGACCAGGCACAGGTATTAAGTCCGACAGATGCAAAATTTATTGATATTGCTAATCTTGAAACGAGATATGGAACATCAGGCAATATCAAAACAGTTCTGCTTAATGTACTCCAGCAGAATAATGCGACAGCATCGATTACTGTAACGCCATATGCGGCTAAGACAATATGGAAAGAAGTCAAAGCGGATGGATCCCAGGTTGTTTTGAATCCGAAAGATATGATTATGGGTGGAACATCTTATATTTCCGAAACTACCCTTACTGCATACGATGGATTTACATTCAGTAAAGAAGATTCATTCAAACAGGATGTAGAAAATAATTTCTCATCAAACTCAGAGGATGATGTTGAGGCAGAAGCAACTGTTTCAGAGGACGGCAAGACATTAACATTAATTGCAACATATGGTCAAACAGCTGAAGCGGATTGTACTTGTGAAATCAGCGACTTTGAATCTTCAGAAATCAGGATTGAATTAGGGAAGAATGAAGAACAGGCAGGAAAGAAAGACAATTCTTTGGCTAACTTTGCAATTATAAAGAAACCTTGCCCTGTAGCTGCACATCAGGAAGAAAGTGACAATACTCAGGTTAAAATTACTGCAGCAATCAAAGGTGATACAGATGTCATTGAGTTGAATACAGAAACAAATGAAATCACTGCAAAGAAAGTGGGAACCGCAACCATTACGGTAACAGCAGCATATCAGGTAAAGAATGAAGATGGCGAGTTTGCAACACTTACCAAAGACGGTACAGAAGTGACAAGAACAGCGGACATTACGGTAAATGTTGTAAGGAGAAATGCTGCAGACGATACTTATAAGACAGATCTGAAGGCTTTGATTACTTCGGCAGAGGGAGCTGCTTATGTGGAAGAGGATTATGAGACGGAAGCATGGACTGCATACAGCACAGCTCTTGAAGCAGCAAAGGGAGTCAGAGATGAAGCTGACGTTACAAAACCGGAAGTAGATGCAGCAAAAGATGCTCTGGATAAAGCAGTTAAGGCATTGCCAACGAGCAAATCAGCTGTGGGAACCAAGAAAGACGAAGTAAGGGCTGCAGTAAATAATGCAGAGATACAGGCAATTCATACGGCAGGAAATGCAAATGGACTTTATACAACAGACTCCTGGAATGCATTTGAAACTGCTTATAACAATGCAAACGGAAACCTGACAGGCAAGAGCGTAGATGAGCTGGATGGATTGATCTCAGCATTGAACTCTGCAAAAGAAGGTTTGGTGAAAGAAGCAGATACTCCGGCAGATAGCGCTTACAAAGCATCATTATCGGATTTGATTCCGGAAGAAGATACGTATCTGGAAGAAGATTATGATAGCGAGAAATTAGCTGACCTGCAGGAGAAAATTGATGCAGCAAAAGATGTAATAGACAGCACTACTGCTACAAAAGGTGACGTAGACGGAGCAAAAGCAGCGCTGCAGGCTGCAATCGCAGCTCTGGCAAGTGCAAAGACACCGCTCCGTGAAGCAAAAGACAGCCTGATCGCAGCAGTAGAAGCAGCAAAAGCAATTTATCCTTCCGAGAAGGATGAATACACAGAGGAAACCTGGAATCCGTTTGAAGAAGCTTATAATAATGCAAATCTGACAGAAGCTCAGATGAAGGGCAAAACAGTAGATGATCTGACAGGATTAAAAGATGCTCTGACAACGGCTCAGGGTGCTCTGGAGCCGAAAGTAACAGATCCTGGTACTGGTCCTGGCAGCGGTCCTGGCACCGGTGACACTCCGATTGCTACTCCTGTTGAAAAAGACGGTGATGTGCTTACCGGAGCAGACGGAACCCAGTACAAGGTTGCAAGTGCAAAAGACAAGACAGTGATCGTTACAAAGGGTGTTGATGCGAAATCAATCAAAGTAGGCCCGACCGTAGTGATTAAGAATGAGACCTATAAAGTAATCGGTATCGGCGACAAAGCATATACAGGATTAAAGAAGGCTACAAAAGTAGTTATCGATGCAAACGTAGTAAGCATTGGCGCTCAGGCATTTGCAAATTCCAAGAAATTAAAGAATGTAACCATCGGTCAGGACGTTACAACGATTGGCAAGAAAGCATTCTTCAAATGCCCGAAACTTGCAAAGGTTACTGTAAAGAACAATTCAAAATTAAGCAAAGTTGGCGGCTCCGCATTCAAGAAGGCATCAAAGAAACTTAAGATTAAGCTGCCGAAGGCTCTGAAGAAGAACAAAAAGCTTAAGAAGCAATTGAAAAAAGCAGGTAT
>CAYQRG010000021.1:9832-16694 GCA_964419645.1 uncultured Eubacterium sp. | reverse complement strand
CATCAATGATCAAAGGTCCGTTTAAATAAGCGGTGGGCGCTACTTTTGCATTTTTAGCTACCCAGATATCTTCTACTCTTTTTTCATAAACTGCAGGATCTAACGTGGCCCCAATCTTTCGGATGAAATCAGAAATCTCTTTTAAAGCTTCCCAGGGATATGTGACGCGTTCCAATAATTCTGCTGCGATCGTTTCCTGTAAATCATATAAATTTTTTACTTTACACTGCTCCATAACAAAAAACTCCTTTATTTTTTCTTGTCATTGCCCTTTATTTTGGATAAAATGGATTGCCCTAAGGATTTTTCCTTTTGGGGTCTTCTGGTGATGATCATTTTCCGTCTGATGGTTTTTACTTCTTTTAAAAATTTATCTTTTTCTTTTACAGAAAAGGAATAGTCTTTTTCTTTCGTTTTAGCCACAAGCCTGTCAAAGGAGGTAGATCCTGCCGGACCATGCTTTTCTTGAATTTCTACAATGTCTTTTATTTTTATTTCATCTTTGCCAAACCCAAAACAGATGGTCAGCGTATTTTGGGTCAACACAACATAATTCCGAACCACCGGAGGCAATAATACAAAATCAGCAACAATAATGTAAATTGCCAGTTCCATCTCTCTACCTTTTAAATAATCAAAATTAAAAAGACACATACCGTTTGCGATGATTAACAAAATCCAATACCATGCTGCTATTTTTCCTTTAAATTTCATGCTCTTTGTTCCCTCTCTTTTTTCTCTTTCATGTTTTATAATAACCTGCTGATTTATCGAAATATCCCCTTAACAGATACTGGTTATTCAGTCTTAAAACACCGCTCGTGCGGCTCTCAATAAACTTCTTCAGTTTTTCCATATATTCTTCTTCCGTAATGCTTCCTTCCGCCACATAAGTCAGACCTTTTTCCCAGCTCGCAGTCAGTTCCGGATTCAGCAGAGATTTAATGGAAGCATTGACTACATCATAAATCATTTCTCCCATAAATGAAGGGGTAATGATCTGTGTCTTTTTGTTCAACACCAGATAGCCGTTGCCTGCCAGTTTTTTTAAAATTTCTGCTCTGGTGGCGCTGGTGCCGATTCCGCTTCCTTTGATCTGAGCCCGAAGCTCTTCATCCTCAATCAACTGTCCGGCATTTTCCATTGCCAGAATCATAGAACCGGAATTATAACGTTTCGGCGGCGATGTCTCTCCTTCTTTGATCTCGTAATCGCAGACAGTAACTACATCCTTTTTCTTCAGGGACAGAATGTGCTCCGGCAGATTTTTGTCACAAATCTCACCATCTTTTTCTTTGGCTCTTTTCTTTTGGAAAGAATAATGCATCAGTTTCAGATACCCTTCCTCCAGCAGAACTTTAAAGCCTGCAAAAAACTGTTCCTCTCCTGCGGTTGTGGTCAGATTTACTTTTTGATAGACTGCCGGAGGATAAAATATGGCCAGAAAACGTCTTACAATCACTTCATAGACCAAAACTGCTCTCTCATGACAGGATTTCAGACTGCCGATTCCCTGTCCGGTGGGAATAATCGCATAGTGATCTGTAATCTGCTTGTCATTTACATATCTGGTTTTGGCGATCTGGCGATAAGTTCCTGTTTTTAGAATTTCTTCTGCAAAAGGCCGCATACCGGGAATGTTACAGAGCCCCCGGATATTTTTGTCGATCTCTTTTGCCACTGCCGTAGAGAGAACCCTGGCATCTGTTCTCGGATAAGTGACCAGCTTTTTCTCATACAATTCCTGCACAACGGCAAGGGTTTCATCCGGACTAATCTTAAAAAATTTGGAACAGTCATTCTGCAGTTCTGCCAGATTATATAACAGCGGCGGATTCTTTTTTTCTTTCTTCCTCTCTACTTTTTCCACGGTCATGGGAACGCCCAAAAGAGATGCTTTTAACTCTTCGGCCGGTTCCTTTTTTACAAATCCGTTTTCTTTGTAGAGTTCCTTTGATTTAGCATAGCGGGATTTGGGATTTACCCGCCACTCGGCATCTACCTTTTCGCCTTTTAAATCTAATTTGGCAATTACTTTATAGAAAGGGGTTTTCACAAAGTCTCGAATCTCCCGTTCCCTTCGCACCACCATACCAAGCACACAAGTCATGACACGGCCTACGGAGATGACCACATATTTTTCATGAAGATAAGATGCTATGGTATCGCCGTATTTTAAAGTCAGAAGCCTGGAAAAGTTAATTCCCATAAGGTAATCTTCTTTGGCCCGCAGATAGGCGCTTTTGGCAAGATTGTCGTATTCGGAAAGGTCTTTTGCCTCCCGTATCCCCCGTAAAATCTCTTCTTCTGTCTGGGAATCAATCCAGACGCGCTTTCTCGCTTTGTTCTTCACTCCTGCCATTTGCTCCACCAAACGGTAAATATATTCTCCCTCCCGTCCGGAGTCGGTGCAGACATATATAGTGTCAATATCTTCTCTATTTAAAAGTCCTGCCACGATCTGATACTGTTTCGCCGCGCTTCCGATCACCTCATATTGAAATGTTCCAGGAATAAAGGGCAGTGTGTTCAGGCTCCATTTTTTATATTTCATATCATATGCATCGGGATAACTCATGGTCACAAGATGCCCGACACACCAGGTCACAACTGCCTGATCCCCCTCTTTATATCCGTTATAGCTTCGCATATCCATTTTCAGCGCTTTTGCAAATTCCTGCGCCACACTGGGCTTTTCTGCTATAAACAATGATTTTGGCATAAATAAAGTCCTCTTTCTTCTATAAGTCCGTCATATCGATCAGCGTAAACCGCTTGTCCGACCTGGCCTCCAAAACCAGACTATCCTCAAAAGATTTTCCTGAGAAAAAGAAATAATGACTGGCATGAATATGTGCTTCTTTCAAAAGATCTTCTAATTTCTGATAGCTTTCGTATGTCATCTCTTCTTTGGACCAGTTACAGAGCCCTACGATATTTTCCCGGACAGAATTCTGGGCAATGATATCGATGGTCCCGTTTTTTCCTACCCAGGTTCCGATCTTGCTGATCTGTATCGGCAGTCTGCCTGCCTTGTTCATCAAATTCATATATTCCATACATACCTGGACAAAGTACCGGTTTAAATATTCTTCCAGCCTGCCCTCAATAAATCGCTCATAAAATGCCTGGGGCGTGTCCATATACAAATCGGAAAGATTGGGGAATACAAATTTAAACCAGAAATGAATAAATGTATTTTTAATCTGATACATTCCTTTTAGAGTATTTTCCCGTCTTCCGGTGTCAAAAGAAACGACTTTTTCAATCACTTCAAATTCCATGAGATTTTTGATATACACACTGATCTTGGCTCTGGAAAATCCCGTATATTTGTGAAGGTCATTTAACTTCTGACAGCCTGCCGCCAGAGCCGTTAAAATTGTATTATAAACCGAAAGCTCTCTAAGTTCCATCCTAAGATACCGTTCCGCCTCCAAAAACATGCTTCCCCCAGGAGAAAGAATATGTTCACAGATATTTTCTTTTACGCTCTTCTTAGGATTCCAATGCTTTAAATAAGCTGGGACTCCTCCGATCACACCAAATATTTCCACACAGTCACTAACGGAATTGTTCGGAAAGATGCGCACAATATCAATAAAATTAAGCTCTGTCAATTTGCAAATATGATCAATTTGATGCATGAATTTTCCTAAAAGGGAAGACATCTTATGTTCCACAAAAACAAGAGAAGAACTGCAAAGTAAAATCAGCACAGAACCCTTTGTATTCTTTTTTAATTTCAAAAAATGATCAAAAAAAACAGAATTCTTACGGATCAGATGCTCAAATTCATCCATTACGACTACTAGCTTACTGCCGTCACTGCTTTCCATTTTCTCGGCATATAACTCATAATCCTTTTCTTCGGGATCCAAATGGTAACGGTTGTCGATTCTTTCTGCGAAGCATTTCTCCTGTTCAGCATCTGAAATTTCTCTTGCCCTGTAATAAAAATATTCTTTGCCTTCCAGAAAACGGCGGATGCAGATCTCCTTTTCACAGCCTTCCCGGCCATATAATACGACGATCTGATTTCCCTGTTTCTCATATTCACGATTCAGCTCTTTTATCGCTGCTGCTGTTTGCATTACAATAATCCCCCTGATCACTTACACTTTTCCAAACACACTCATACTTTATCATACCCTTATTCCCTTATAATTGCAAGTAACTATTCGCTCTTTGCCCTCATAGTTACGGAATTCGGCCTATTTTTAGTTTGGCTTCGCCAAAGAACCGGATTCCCTCTCAACAAAATCTACTTGTCATTAAAAAGAAGAAACTGCTATGCACCTCTTGAACATAACAGCCTCTTTTCTATGCTAACCCATATTTTGTTTTGCTACCAGCTCGTCTGCGCCGTATTTCTTCCGAAGGGCAGGTTTTTCAATCTTGCCTGTGGCATTTCTGGGAACATCTGCAAAAATGATCTTTTTCGGCCTCTTGTACCTTGGCAGCTGTTTGCAAAATTCATCGATTTCTTCTTCGCTGCATTCCATGCCTTCTTTGATCGAAATGATCGCGCCTGTAATCTCTCCCAAACGCTCATCCGGCAGGCCGATTACAGCCACATCCTGTATTTTTTCATGGGCGCTTAAGAAATTTTCAATCTGAACAGGATAAATATTCTCACCGCCGCTTACAATCACATCTTTCTTGCGGTCTACCAGGAAATAGAAACCGTCTTCGTCCATTTTGGCCATATCACCGGTATAGAGCCATCCGTCTTTTAATGTCTCTTCCGTTGCCTTGGGATCATTGTAATAGCAAGTCATAACGCCGGGACCTTTTACACACAGCTCACCCACTTCTCCCTGGGGAAGCTCATTGTCATTTTCATCTACAATCTTACACTCCCAGCGGTATCCCGGAACTCCAATAGCTCCTACTTTGTGGATGTTTTCGACTCCCAGATGTACACAACCCGGACCTGTGGATTCAGACAAGCCGTAATTGGTATCATATAAATGATTGGGGAAATAATCTTTCCAGTGTTTAATCAAGGAAGGCGGCACCGGCTGTGCTCCGATATGCATAAGCCTCCACTGGCTCAATTCATAATCTTCTAATTTCAGATCGCCCTTATCCAGTGCCACAAGAATATCCTGTGCCCAGGGAACTAAGAGCCATACAATCGTACAATGCTCTTTGGATACGGCATCCAGGATGATCTCCGGCGTCGTTCCTTTTAACAAAACTGCCTTGCTGCCTGCGCACAGACTTCCCATCCAGTGAAATTTCGCGCCGGTGTGATAAAGAGGAGGAATACACAAAAACACATCCTCTCTGTCTGTTAAATGATGTTTCTGCTCCATTTGTGCCGCCTGCATAAGACTTTCATGATTATGTAAAATTGCCTTTGGAAATCCCGTTGTCCCGGAAGAAAAATAAATAGCCGCATCATCTTCATCTTCCAGACGAACCAGCGGAGCCTGACTGGAGCAATCTGCCACCAACTCCGGATAGCTTTCCGCAAAAGTCGGACATCCGTCACCCACATAGATCAAAAGCCTGCCTTTCCCTAGCTCATCTCCAATGGATTCAATTCTTCCGATAAATTCCGGTCCGAAAAAGAGGATATGCACCTCTGCCAAATCCGCGCAATACTTGATCTCGTCTGCAGAAAAGCGGAAATTAAAAGGAACTGCAATGGCTCCTGTTTTTAAAATTCCGAAATAAATGGGAAGCCATTCCAGACAGTTAAACATCAAAATTGCTACCCGGTCTCCCTTTTGGATTCCACGGCTAAGCAGCATATTTGCTACCCGGTTTGCTTTTTCATCAAAAATGCTCCAGGTAATCTCCCTACGGTAAGGAAGGGAAGAAGTCTGCTGAACCAGATCATATTCCTTCCATGTGGTTTTCCTTGTGTCCTTCATCAGAGGATTTAGCTCTACCAAAGCTACCTCATCACTGTATAATTTGTGATTTCTCTCCAGTAAATCTGTTACGGGCATGTTATAGTACTTCCTTTCTTTTTTCTCTTTCCTTTTGCACTTCTAAAGTTTAAATTACTAAAGTAAAATGCCATACGAATCATTTGACAAACTTTGTCTTTTTATTTTATCATACTATTTAGATATTTAAAAGATTTCTATAGAAAATTTTTAACCTGTACAAGTACAAGGAGGCTTTTATGATCATCGATTTTCACACCCATACATTCCCTGCAGCTATTTCTGAACGGGTTTTGACAAAACTCAGCAAGCTGTCCCATACAAAATATTTTACAAACGGCTCTGTCAATGGTCTCATTTCTTCTATGAATGAAGCTCATATTGATTATTCCGTCAATCTTCCGGTTATGACAACGCCGGACCAAGTGGAAAAGGTAAACAGTTCTCTTATAGCAGACCAGGAAACCCTTTATCAACAGGGCATCATCACCTTTGGCGGCATACATCCGGAATTTGAAAATTATAAACAGGAACTGAAACGGTTAAAAGACCATGGCATTCTGGGAATTAAAATCCACCCTGCTTACCAGAACACGGATATTGACGACATCAAAATGATGCGGCTTATTGACTGTGCCTGCGAACTGGGACTGATCATTCTCACCCATGCCGGAATTGACATTGGCATTTACGATCACAATTACACTTCTGTTTCCCAAGTTTTAAAAATCATAGATGAAATCCATCCTGAAAAATTCGTTCTGGCCCATATGGGCGGCTGGGGCTGCTGGGAGGATGTGGAACGGGATCTTGCAGGAGCGCCGGTCTGGTTTGATACTGCTTTTGCAATTGGAACAGTGACGCCAGATGAGGCTAAATCGGGAACTCCCTATCTGGCCAATAATCTAAGTAACGAAGATTTTGTCCGCATCGTCCGAAAACATGGAGTTGAAAAAATC
>CAYQRG010000021.1:3765-9822 GCA_964419645.1 uncultured Eubacterium sp. | reverse complement strand
TGACAACTTTCTAGTTATTTATAATTGAAATATTGGGAATCTCAGAAGGATTATGTGGAACGTGTGAATAAGACGCCTCTTTCGGATTTGGAGAAAGAGATGATTTTTTCTGAAAATGCGAAAAAGCTGCTTTTTTAGGGCAGCTTTTTTACATTTTATTTCTTTTTAATTTTTACAGTTTTTGCCGTTTTTGCTTTCTTGAAAAGATTCTTGTAATTCTTCCATTGTGCTTTTGGTACGGTAATCTTCGCATTTTTCTTAATGCCTGCAAATGCTTTTTTACCGATACTCTTAACCACTGCTGATGTAATCGTTACTTTTTTCAGATTCTTACAGCCGTTGAATGCCTGTTTTCCAATGGTTTCCATATTTGCTCCAATGGTAACCTGAGTAATCTTCTTATTCTTGTTAAATGCTTTTTCTTTAATCTCAGTTACCTTGTAGTCAAAACCGTCAATATTTACAGTTGGCGGAATTACAATCTTCTTCGCATTCTTCTGCAAGGTTCTCTGTACAATTACTGTTTTCAACGATTCGCTGGAAGCTGTAATCTTATACTCAAGCGTCGATGTTTGATGAATCTTTCCAACCGGCGGAAGTTTTAGGTCTACTTTTTCAGGCGGAGTCGTCTGCTGCTTTGTAATGTTTAATGTGATTGTTCCGGTTACATCGCTTCCGTCCTGCGCCTGTGCCGTAATCACAACGGTACCCTCTGCTTTTGCCGTAACCTCACCGGAACTATCTACAGATGCGGCTTTTTCATTGTCAGACTTCCATGTCAATGTTTGAATATCTGCTTCTGCCGGATGTATATCAGCTTCAATCTTTACGCTATCACCAACTGTAAGAGTTGTCTTTTCATTTTCAGCTTTTAATGTAATGCTTTCCACAGGAATCGCACCTTTTAGATTCAGAATCGCCTGCTGCAGCTGGAACTTTACAGCAAGAAGCTCTTCTCGTGTAACGCTTGCATTTCCCTGGAGCTCATTCACAGCAGCTAATGCCTTCTCATATTCTTTCCAGCTTTCAGATGTATAATTCTGTTTCTTTCGTTCCTCACGCTCTTCCTGATCTGTCAGATCACTCAGTTCATTCTTTGCTTCTGTAACCTCTTTTTCTTCAATTTCGGTTCCCACAGATGATGCTTTTATTTCGTCAATTTTACTGTTTAAGGCAGCTGCTGCAGCATCCAGATCTGTCTGTGTCAGATCATAAGTTTCATAAATACCTCTTGCAGTCTCATATGCTTCCTGTAACGCATCCTTACCGTCTGTAAGTTCATATTTCTCCTGCTTCTCAATCAGTTCTTTTGCCTCTGCCATGGACAAAAGAAGTCCATTCCGGTCAAGGTATACCACTCCTGTTTCATAGAAATTATCCAAAGCGTCATTGACCATATCCAGCAATTCACGGGCTGTCTGGGAGTCACCTCCTATTGCCTTCTCTGCCTGTGCCAACACAGCTTCTACTGTCTCTTTTGCTTCCTGCTTATACTGTCCTTTCTGTGTACCATAAGTAACCGTATTTAAAATAGTTCTGATTTCTTCGATCCTATCAGAAATGTCAGCATCCGGCAAGATTCCGAATACTTTAATCTCTGCCAGTGCCGGCCAGGAACCTGGCCACTGTCCTCCACCGGTATTTCCGGTAATACAAACTTTAACGTCCGTTATGTTCTTTTTCACATCCAGATGATAGGACTGCTCTGTAACCGTCTGCGTTCTACATCCTGCTGGAGAAACTTCTATTTCCTGTCCTTCTTCATCCGTCACTGCAGCATAAAATGTAAATGGACGTCCTGCAGATTCAAAATATACCTCTACAGAATCTACATAAGCGCTCTTTGGCAACTGCATATCTACTGTAACCGGATAATTTGTGCTGCCAGTCTGCCAGTTCGCTCCCCATAAGGTACTTGTATTTCCATCTGTCAGTTTGGTTAAATCTCCTCCCCCATTACTTCCGTCTCCAAGGGTTGTCGTTATATTCATTTTCTTTGCCAGATTTTGCAGATTTTCGCCTTCATCTATGCTGTTTACTGTAATCTCCGCAATCTCAAGAGGATAGCTCTGTGCATCGGAAGTTGACATGGTCACCCTAATTTTACTTGCCGTACAATTTGCAGGAGCAGCAATCTCTGTATTGCTTTCCATATCGTAATCCTTATTTTCCTGCAAAAGAACCCATCCTGCTGTATTTGGGTTGTAATATTCCACTTTCCATGTAAAAGGAATATCTCCTGCCCTCTGCGGTCCCGATAATATAACGCTGCTCAGATCATAGGTTTCCTCTAAATCAATCTCTACTGTATGAGGACCTACTCCCACTGCAAACCAGCTTGTACCGGAATTTCCATCTGTAATATTTTGCAGACTGCCTGATTGTGTTGAAGATGTTGTTGTTACATTCTTGCCTTCTGCCACATTCACAGTTCCCTGTGCCGTTCCTCCTGTATTTTTCTCCAGATTCGTATAAGAAAATTTGTCATATGCCTTTTGCGCCAGTGCAGCTAAATCTACACCGGAAGGTTCTGATGAAAAAGCATATTTTTCATTATCGTCATCTGATTTACGGTTTACCCATTGATATTCCCATAAAAACCAATTACTTTCTGCTTTTTCATCTGCTGCATTTTTTGCTTCGCCTTTTAATTCTGCTATACGGTTGCGAATCCAAATTGCCCAGCGTTCTTTATAAAAACTGCTTGTAAGGCCGGACCACTTCCGGTTGGAATAGTCTTTCAACCCGCCGCTGCTGCATGGCCGCTCGCCTGCCCAGGTTGTCACCAGGGAACGGGCGTTGAATTCAAACAAATCTTTTGTCCAATCATCTGCATCTGTAATCATCTTCCTGGATGCATTAATCCATGTGCCCAGCATAAATTCATCTGTTGCAGAAAGAATCTGATCTGACAAGTCAATTAAATTTAAAAATGCTGTAGATAACTTTTCAAATTCTTTTAGATTCTTTTCATTCTTTGCCTGTACCATCAGTTTGTGATATTCCACTGCCGCATTACACAATACCTGTTCTGCAACATCTGCCAGATCATATTGAAATGCCGGAGACTCTTTAAACGCTTCATAATTCTCAGCCAAAAGCAATAGCGCCTGGTCCAGTTCTGCTTTATCGTAACGAATCGTACTGTTGCCCCATGTCGATGCAGCGCTGAAACTATCTCCCGGGCGTGCATTGATTACCGTTTCCGCTGCCCCCTGGTAAGTATCGTGTTTGTTTGCATAAGCAGTATTCAAAAGAATCTTCCATGCTTTCCATAAGCTCTCACTTTCTCCCCCTGCCCTGCGCTCACTGTACTTTTTCAGCCATGCATAATAGTCAATCGGGTCCTCTGACCAGTTTGTATCAAACATCAGCTCATAAACGACAGGACTGTTTTCTAATGCCTCAGCCGCTATGCCAATTCCTTTCATATGGTTTGACAGGTTCGATACTTCAATCGGATCTGTAGCAATTACGGGCACTTCGCCGTCGAGTCCCATACGGCCGCCAAAATCATGCAGCATGCAAAAGATCCAAGGCGATCCCTGTTGTTCAAAAAAGCTTCTTTCACCACCATTGCTTGCCTCTAAATCCGCCTTCATATCTGCCTGTAAAATCAGTGCCAATGTTTTCGATTGATCAAGCTTTGACATTTTGTATGTATTTAAGTTGCCCTGCCACTGCTGCATTACCCAAATGGCATCCTCATCACTCTTTAACATCTCTTTTTGTGCTTCAGAGAAAATCGTTGCCGTATCCAAACCGCCTGTACTACCACCCTCATGGAAGGGGTCTGTTGCATAGTAATGGGAAACATTTCCGAATACATTTTGTTGTTTTGCATAAAATACTTCTGCCACCTGGGAAAAATAATTCTTTTTACCAGAGTTTGACTCTGCATCTGTCAGATATGTCCGAATCATAGTAGGCCGGGTAAAACCGGACCAGTTGCCTGTTGAAATCAGCACTGCGCCTTCATTTTTCTCCGCAAATGTTTCCGGCACCTGTCCTGCAAATCCCTGAATCACCGGATTGATTCAATACGTCTGCATACGGTCATGGATTTTGCGTCCAAGCTCTGTGCGCTGTTCAAACCATGTATTTGGCAGAGGACCTCCGACACTGTAGAGATTCTGCATATAAAACCATGCAAAATATGCCGGACCACAGATATAATCTTTAATTTCTTCATCCGTATAGTTGAATTCTTTCAATGTCTGCCGCAGGACTTCTTCCTGTCCTACAATATCCAGCACAAGATTGAGCCCATTCATCGCACACCAATCCAGAAATTTCTCATATTCATCCCAGTTCCAAAACGACATCGTATAAGAATATGTACAGAAATTTAACGCATAGCGCAGATCAAACTGTGCCTCTTTTACGATTTTGCCTCCCACAGGTTTCAGCTCTTTTAAATTTGTATTGGATGCATACAACGGATTGTAATCAATATTGACATAATTTTTCAGGTAATAATTAAAGCCGGAGGCCATTGCAATTCCGCTGTTTCCTCTGATTACAATAGTAGAATCTGATCCGTCTTTGATTTCAAAAACATCTTTGCCGTCTTCCAAACTGTTTCTCAGTTCAAACCGGAAGCTTCTTTTCCATTTATCACCAAGAACACGGCCGACCATGTTGCTCATCTCATTTAACACTTTCTGATCCGCATAGCCGTTTTCATTTGCTTCAAATTTATCCCACTCGGTTTGCCATGCACTGCCTTCCCAATCCGTCACCTTAATTTCTTTTGGCTCTGGCACTGTATCATTGATTTTTGTTCCATAGACTTCAATCTCAGACAGATTTGTCGCAAATGCATTGGAGTTGTATGCCATATTCAGTCTGAGATAAGAGGCAGTGACATTACTCAAAGTGTAGCTATCTCCATCTACTGTTGCCAGATCATTGGAAGTTTTTGAAATAATCTTATTATAATTATCTCCATCTGCAGATGCATATACATAATAATTATTGTAAGAATTATCTACGCGGTTAAAAATCTTAATTTCAGATAAGCTGTATGTACCATCCAGTTTAATGTCAATATAATGATTGTGGTCATACATTCTTTTGAGATTATCGCCCTCTCCATTACTTGGAATTGACTGCCAGTATGTCTCCTGATCTTCATCCACAATGAGAGCCGCTTCATGATTATTTGCATTTTTGGCTTTCACATTCTCTGCAGGGATACTGATTTTAGTATCGGCAGCCTTTACCGTTTCGGCATTTGGCATAATGCTAAGACACTGACACAGCAAAGATAATGTCAGAATCGGTATAAAACGCCTGCTCCATTTTCTGATCTTTCCATACATTTCTTTTACCTTCTCCTTCCTGTACCGGATCTGATGTCCGATCTTGAAACTTCTCTGTTTCAATATTGTATTGTTTTATTCTAACACACTTTCCGTATCATTGTAAAGATTGCACAAAAAAAAGCAGGAAAAGATATTTTCTATGGCAATCTTATACACAGAATATCAATCTGCTTCCCCTACTATTCTACAATTTTTCTCTTGTATTTTTCCTTTATCCATTATATGATAGTAAAAATCCCTGCGGGAAACAATAAATCAAAGGAGGACTTTCATGCGTCATTTAATGAGTCCGTTAGACCTTTCGGTTGAGGAGCTTTACGACCTTCTCGCTCTGGCTAACGATATTGAACACAATCCCGGCAAATATGCCCATGCATGTGAGGGCAAAAAACTTGCCACCTGTTTCTATGAACCAAGCACCCGGACAAGACTCAGCTTTGAGGCTGCCATGTTAAATCTCGGCGGCTCCGTTTTAGGTTTTTCCAGTGCCGACAGCAGCTCCGCTGCCAAAGGCGAAAGTGTTTCCGATACAATACGCGTCATTTCCTGTTACGCAGATATCTGCGCGATACGCCATCCAAAGGAAGGCGCAGCTTTAGTAGCTTCTTTAAAATCTTCCAGTCCCGTCATCAATGCCGGCGACGGCGGCCACCAGCATCCGACACAAACCCTCACCGATCTTCTCACCATATATTCTCTCAAAAAAGGTTTTGACAACCTTACGATTGGT
>CAYQRG010000021.1:0-3755 GCA_964419645.1 uncultured Eubacterium sp. | reverse complement strand
TCCGTTACCCGGGCATCAAATTTGTGCTGATTTCTCCGGAAGAATTAAGAATTCCCGATTACATCCGGGAAGATGTTTTAAAGAAAAACGATATTCCCTTCACGGAGTTAGAACGCTTAGAAGACGCCATGCCGGATCTGGATATTTTATATATGACAAGGGTACAGAAGGAACGATTCTTCAATGAAGAGGACTATGTCCGCATGAAGGATTTCTATATTCTGACAAAAGACAAGCTGACTCTGGCCAAAGAGGATATGCTGATCTTGCATCCCCTTCCCCGTGTCAATGAAATTTCCGTAGAGGTGGATGACGATCCAAGAGCCGTTTATTTTAAACAGGCGCAGTATGGAGTATATGTCCGCATGGCATTGATCCTTACATTATTGAAATGGAGGTAGCAGTATGTTAAATATCAGTGGAATTTATGAAGGATTTGTTCTCGACCATATCCAGGCAGGTATGAGCATGTCCATTTACAGGGATTTGAAATTAGACCAGTTAGACTGCCAGGTTGCCATTATCAAAAATGCCAAAAGCAATAAAATGGGCAAAAAAGACATGATCAAGGTAGAATGTCCGGTTGACACTTTAGATCTTGATATTTTAGGCTTTATTGACCACAACATCACCGTCAATGTGATTCAGGACAACAAAATTGCGGAGAAAAAAGAACTGCACCTGCCAAAACAGATTGTAAATGTCATCAAATGCAAAAATCCAAGATGCATCACCTCCATAGAGCAGGAACTGGATCAAATCTTTATTTTGACGGATAAAGAAAAGGAAATCTACCGCTGCAAATACTGCGAAGAAAAGCAGAAGAAAAAACATCGGACGATTCGGTAAGCAGCGAATAAAATTGATAAAAACAGGAAATCATACCTCCCAAATGATATGTTCTGCCATCCGGCAGTTATCAGGGAGGTTTTTCTATGACCAAAAAAATCATACGCCGTATTTCTTTTCTTATATTGGCTGTTCTTTTTACCTGCAGCCTCTTCTCCTGCGGTTCCAAAGAAGACTCTTCCGGCAAAATCAATGTCAGAATTGCCTATTTCCCAAACATTATCCACACCCAGGCCCTTGTAATGAAAAACCAGGGTACACTGGAAGAAAAATGGAAAGATACCTGCAGCGTCACCTGGATTTCTTTCAACGCAGGCCCTGCTGAAACGGAGGCGATTTTTGCAGGGGAAATCGACATCGGCTATATGGGGCCTGTTCCTGCCGTCAATGCCAACGTGAAATCAAACGGAGATGTCAAAATCATTTCCAATGCCACAAACGCCGGAGCGATTCTTCTGGCCCGCAAAGACGCCGACATATCATCCGTAAAAGATCTGGCAGGGAAAAAAATTGCCGTTCCCCAGATTGGAAATACCCAGCATCTGTGTCTGCTCAGCATTTTAACGGAACATGGCTTAAAAGATTCCGATGTGACGATTACTGCAAGCTCCAATGCGGATATTGTAAATCTGATTGATGCCGGACGCGTAGATGCCGCCGTTGTGCCGGAGCCATGGGGAACTACCATAGAAAAAAGCGGAAATGCCCGGGTGATCTTAGATTATGACGAACTTTTTCTGAACGGGGACTACCCTTCCGCCCTTGTCATTGCCAGCAGTGATTTTATAGAAAAACACCCGGATCTGGTTTCGGACTTTTTGGAAATGCACGAAGAAGCTACCTTGTTTATCAATGAAAATCCGGATGAAATGCAGGAAATTGTAAATACAGAAATCAAAAATGCCACCGGAAAATCCCTGGATGCAGATGTCATTCAAAGCGCATTTTCCCGTATCAAGGCAGACAGCACATTAAATACCGATGCCATTATGACTTTCGCAGACATCAGCAAAGAAGAAGGGTTTATCCGAGACGTACCGGAGGAAAGCGATGTATTTGACACTGAATTCAATCCATAAATTTTTTACCGATACAAAAAAAGAAACGCTGAAAGACATTTCCTTGACTGTGGAGAGAGGAGAATTTATCTGTATCGTAGGTCCTTCCGGCTGCGGCAAATCCACGCTGCTAAACCTGGTTGCCGGACTGGACACGCCAACTTCCGGAACAATCACATTAGACGGGAACACAGTAACAGGACCAGGGCCTGACCGTGTCGTTATGTTTCAGGAAGCGGCTCTTTATCCCTGGCTGAATGTGATAGAAAATGTCATGTTCGGCTTAAAAGCTGCCGGACTGTCCAAAGACAGCCAGCGTGAAATTGCCGAAACCTATCTGAAAATGGTTCAGCTCTGGCATTACAGAGACTATCCTATCCATCAGATTTCCGGCGGCATGCGGCAGCGCACTGCCCTTGCCAGGGCTCTTGCCTTAGACAGCAAACTCCTGTTAATGGACGAGCCTTTTTCTGCCCTGGACAAACAGACCATCCACATCCTTCGGGCAGAATTAGAAGATATCTGGGAAAAGCATAAAAAAACAATTCTGTATGTTACGCACAGCGTGGAAGAGGCTGTTTATTTTGCAGACAGAATTGTGGTAATGGCAGAAAACCCCGGACGCATCAAAGAAATCGTTCCCGTTTCCTTTCCGCGTCCCCGGAATATCGAAGATGCCGCGTTTGTATCTCTGCGCAGAGAAATTCTTTCTAAAGTACAGCTTTCTGCACGGGAAATCTCTGCGGATGAATTTGACAAAGAGGAGGAAGGCGTTTTATGAACAAAAAAAGAATTGCAGGAAATATTCTGTTTTTTGTAGGACTGATTCTTCTCTGGCAGCTTCTTTATACGGCTGCCTGTGACTGGTTTTCCTGGGCAAAGCCCTATGCGATTCCAAATCCTGCCGGTGTCATCCGCTGCTTTCTTCTCCTGCTTTTGGATGGAACTCTGCTTTCTGCTATTTGGGGCAGTATGCTGAGGGTTGTAACCGGATTTTTCATTGCTATTTTCCTTGGAATTCTGCTGGGGATAGGCATTGTAAATTCCAGCTATCTGGCACAGAATTTAAAACCTCTGATTCTTGGCGTCCAGACACTCCCCAGCATCTGCTGGGTTCCCTTTGCCATTCTCTGGTTTGGATTGTCAGAGAGCGCAATTATTTTTGTCGTAGTTATGGGTTCCGCTTTTGGAATTGCCCTTGCAATTGAAAGCAGCATCAAAAATATTCCGCCGATTTATATCAAAGCAGCCAAAACCATGGGTGTGAATTCTTATCAGCTCTACCGCTATGTGATTTTTCCTGCTGCCCTTCCGGCTTTTATCGGCGGATTAAAGCAGGGCTGGTCCTTTGCCTGGCGCGCGCTGATGTCCGGCGAAGTGATGTCTGCTTCCGTGGGGCTTGGCTATACGTTAATGGTGGGCAGGGACCTTGCAGATATCAACCAGGTTATGACGGTTATGCTGGTGATTATATTCATTGGGATTTTGATTGATAAGGGGATTTTTACGGCTGTGGAGCATCGGATTTTGAGGAAGAGAGGGCTTTCCTATATAAATACTATGGAATAAAAAAGCAAATCCAATCATATTGGTAATAAGGGGTGATGCTTTTTGAAAATACAATGGAAAAACCTGATTACCTGTCTTGCCATACCTCTTGCAGTCGGCAATCTGGCTTCCCTTCTGACACGAAATAGCATGGTAACTTTTCAGGCAATCACAAAACCGGATCTGGCTCCGCCGGGCTGGCTGTTTCCGGTTGTGTGGACGATTCTATATATCCTTATGGGAATTGCATCCTATCTGGTGCTCACATCCGGAAAGCCAAACGATAAAGCTATGACCACA
>CAYQRG010000020.1:12124-17121 GCA_964419645.1 uncultured Eubacterium sp. | reverse complement strand
TGCGGTGTCACTCTGGCCAATGTGTATATTGACTCCCCCTTTAACTATGCAGACGGCACTCCTGTCCGCAACTGGTACGGCGAGAGCTACAAAGGGCCGGTGACTGTGCGCTATGCCATCGAGCAGTCCATGAATATCATTGCAGTAAAGACAATTACCCAGATCACTCCGAAGCTGGCCTATGAGTATCTGCTCAACTTTGGCTTTACCACGCTGACCACAGAAAAGGTCGTAGGACAGGAGCACTGGGCGGTCTGACAGACGGCGTAACCCCTCTGGAATTGACTGCTGCCTACGCCACCATTGCCAATGGCGGCATCTATAACCAGCCCAAGCTCTATACCCAGGTGCTGGATGCGGACGGCAATGTAATTCTGGACAATACGGGATTTGAAGGAAGCCGCCGGGTATTACAGGAATCCACAGCTTTCCTGTTGACAGAGGCTATGGTGGACGTGGTGACCAAGGGTACAGGTACCGCTGCCAACTTCAGCAGAGATATGGCTATAGCCGGAAAGACCGGTACTACAACCAGCAATGTGGATGTATGGTTTGCAGGGTTTACCCCCTATTACACCTGTGCCGCCTGGGCGGGCTATGATAACAATGTGCACATGAATAGTAGCAAGGGGGAAAACAACGAGACCAATATCGCCAAGACAATATGGCACAATGTGATGGAACAAATTCATGCTGAGCTTCCTAGTCAGGCGTTCTACGTTCCCACCAACGGGGTAGTTCAGTATAGCGTATGTAAGGATTCCGGCAAAGTTGCCAACCCCGGAGTTTGTCCGGAAGCTTCCCTGCGCACAGAATATTTTGCTGTGGGGACTGTTCCCACGGAGATGTGCGATGTACACTACAGCGGCATGATTTGCGAGTATGATCATCTGCCTGCCAGCGCAGAGTGTCCTTTCCCCTATGAGGGCGTGACTACCAGACTGCCTGCGGAGGACCCTTCCTTAGAGCAGGGCTCCACCATCGCCATCACACAGCCTGATGGTTCCGTGATCTATCAGAACCCGAATATACAGAATACCTGCCAGCACAACGCATCATTCTTCCTGCTGCCCGACTACGAGACAATTCTCAATCAGCAGAGTTATGAGATTGAACTGCGCCGCCAGCAGAACCTGCAGATGCAGCAACAACAGCAGCAGGGATTGCAGCCTAATGCGGATGGCTGATAAGGCAAAAAAACAGCTGTCACAGTTAAAGACGTGACAGCTGTTTTTTTATTGATGCAAGACACTTTTTCACATCCAGCACAACAGCGATAGATGTTATCACGGACAACATCACAAAGACCTGCTCATATTGATTCCTCACCACATCCTCTATCAGATATGTACCAAACACACCACTCCCCGCCGCTACAATGATTTTTCCTGCCGCATCTTCGGCATGGATTTTCTCTGCCGCCTCCTTCACCAGTATAAACATTGCCACCGCTATAATGTCAGTGACGGCGCTTGCCGCCAGATCGGTATACACTCCGCTTCTCAGATGGAACATCTGCTGAAGGACACAGCCTGCGGCAATACTGGCTAAAACGGCAGATATGGCTGTGACGCACGCCGTCCTGCGGTTTTGGATCTGCAATATATTGGTCAGGTAATACCCTGCCAGCGGATAAAATACTGTGTTACTCAAAAGAGCGAGCGACATATTCAGGCGATATCCCGTAAAAATCTGAACTACCGAAACCAGAATAAATATTCCATCCAGCGCAAACAGATACAAATAATCCCTATGCTGCAGACCTTTTACCAGCTTCCGCAAGACCGGCAGGATCAGAAGATACCCCATATAAGCGGGCAGATACTGTAAAAACACAAACAATACCCATATCACCCCAAAATGGAGTATTCTTTTACTAAACAGTTCCCGCACCGATTCCTGCTTTCCCAGCAAAACGGCTCCAGAAATCATAAAAAAGAGGGGAACCGCACATTTCATATGTTTCTCTTCTCTCTGCCTTATCCTTTTGCCCGTTGACAGGGTATTATGATATACGCCGTGAACCACTATTCCATATTCACTTCTGCAAATAATTCATCAAAGGTGATCACCAGACTTGGAAAATGAACAATCTTTAATTCGTCCTTGTTGTTTTCGTCAACAACTTTCCACAAGTAATACTGCGGCTGCCCATTTTCATCATAATCGAGATTGTATATTTCAACTTGCTTCTGGCGCCAGTCAACAATCCAATACTCATCAATTTCCTGCTGTCTGTACAATTCTTTCTTCTCGCCACGATCATATTTTTCTGTAGAATCTGACAAAACCTCCATTACAAACCTAGGTGCGTCAAGAAATACGCTTCCCCGTCTGGCCTTGATTCGACAATTGATAGAGGCATCAGGAATAACTATTTTATCTTCTCCATCATCTGCTTTAAATCTGTATTGAATATTGTCAGAAAAAACATAACATGTGCTATTCATTAATTGTTTTCTCACCGCAGAAACAAAATTTACTATAACCGTTGAATGTTCCGGCCTGGCTCCTGCCATATCCGTTATTTGTAAGTTTAAACCCATTTAAACACATCCTTTCTATTTCTTAATTATAACAATATTTTATATTTTTTCAATCACAATAAAAAGCATCTGGCCTTTTCTTTAAACGCTTCCGTGTAAAACTGAATACTATAAGAGCCGGAAATCTCAGATTTCCGGCTCTTAACTTTCACTGAAACAAATCAAATTAGAAATCTACTTCTGTATCATAGTAGCAGCATTTCAAAAGTTTTTCCATTTCTTCCTGACTTGGCTGTCTTGGATTGGAACCTGTGCAGGCATCCAAAATAGCATTTGCCGCAATATCCGGCAGTCTCTCTAAGAATACTTCTTCCGGTACAAATCCCTGCTCTGTAGGATAGCTGTCCGGTCCGTAATTTTTGATGCAATGCGGGATGTTCAGGTCATCATTCATCTTACGCAGATATGTAATCAAAAGCTCTACTTTTTCATCTAACGTATCTCCGCCCAGTCCCATAAAATCTGCAATGTCGCCGTAACGTTTCTTCGCTGTCTCGTCTTTGGCATTGAATGCGATTACCTTTGGCAGATACATAGCATTGGCTGCGCCGTGGATGATATGTGCGCCGTAATCTGCAAATACAGCTCCTGTCTTATGTGCCATAGAATGAACGATACCCAAAAGCGCGTTGGAAAATGCCATTCCTGCAAGGCACTGTGCATTGTGCATGGAATCTCTTTTTGCCATATCTCCGTTGTAAGAATCTACCAGGTCATGCTGGATCATCTTAATTGCATGGAGCGCCAGCGGATCGGTATAATCACAATTTGCCGTAGATACATATGCTTCTACTGCGTGTGTCATTGCGTCCATACCGGTATGTGCCACTAATTTCTGAGGCATGGTCTCTGCCAGATCCGGATCTACGATTGCTACGTCCGGTGTAATTTCAAAATCTGCAATCGGATATTTAATGCCTTTTTCATAATCGGTAATAATGGAAAAAGCAGTTACTTCCGTTGCCGTTCCGGATGTGGAGGAAATCGCACAGAAATGCGCTTTTTTCCTTAAACTTGGAATACCGAATACTTTGCACATCTCTTCAAATGTGATATCCGGATATTCGTATTTGATCCACATTGCTTTTGCTGCATCAATTGGAGAACCGCCGCCCATAGCAATGATCCAGTCCGGTTCAAATTTCAGCATAGCCTCTGCGCCCTTCATCACTGTCTCTACGGAAGGATCCGGCTCAATGCCTTCAATCACTTCTACTTCCATGCCTGCTTCTTTTAAATATTCCTTTGCTCTGTCCAAAAATCCAAAGCGTTTCATGGAGCCGCCGCCGACACAAATAATTGCTTTTTTCCCCTGGAAAGATTTCAGAGCCTCCAAGGATCCTTTGCCGTGATATAAATCACGGGGTAACGTAAATCTTGCCATTTTTAATGACCTCCTTCTTTTTTATATGTTTTTATTTCTTTTTGTAAGAAATTTTACTGCCTGCTCCGCCTTTTTTCATAGCTTTTTTCAGTTTCTTTAACTGTTTTGCTTTCATCTTTTTTGGATACTGTACTTTACAGTTCTTTTTGATGCCTTTGAAAGCTTGCTTTTCGATCTTTGGTACGGTTGTACCCATGAAGCGGATTGTTTTAATCTTCGGACATTTAAAGAATGCCTGTTTGCCGATCTTAGTCACATTTGCGCCAATGGTCACACTTGTCAGTTTCTTCTTATTACCTTTGTATGCGCCTGCGCCGATCTCCGTTACTTTAAACGTATATCCGTCTTTGGTTACTTCCGGCAAAATAACGATTTTCTTTTCTACTTTGATCGCAGCAACCGCCACTGTTCCGCTTTTTCCGCTCAGTGCCGTTACTTTATAAGTGTATCCATTTTGTTCAAAAACAGAATTTACTTTTAGAGCGTTTGGATCGTCTTTGCCTGGTCCGGTTGTAAGAGGAGCCAGTTTCTTTTCTGCCGCTTCTAAAGCTGCCAGTACTGCCTGTATTTGAGATGGATCTGCACCTTTTCCAATCAATTCCTTCAGTGCGTTCAAAGCCTGCTGATATTCCCGTACACTATTTGCCTCATAAATGCTTAAATCCTTCTTTTCTGCCTCGCTTGCTGCTTTCACCAGATCTTCTTCTGTTACGGCTGCTTTGAATTTTGCAGTATAAACACCATCTTCTGCCACATCAGAAATGGTCAGGGAAATCTCCTCAGATACCAGCTTATTTCTGTCATTATACCAGCCTATAAATTCGTATCCCGGATTAGCTGCTGCCATTAAAGTTACACTGCCATTTTCTGCTACTGAAATAAAACCATTACTGGTTTCTTCCGAACCAGATTTAGCCGTCAAGTTTCCGCCATTTTTCACATTTGCCTGATATGTGATAACATAATTTTTTGTTTCGGGTTCCTGCACTGCCGTTGTAAATACTGCATCTCCCAGGCTGACATGGTCACTGCTGTTCCCATTATTATCATCTACAACGATTTTTAAA
>CAYQRG010000020.1:0-12114 GCA_964419645.1 uncultured Eubacterium sp. | reverse complement strand
AACCTTTTTCCCTGCCAGGTCAGATGCATTCAACTGGATGAGATCCGCATCTGTTGCAAATGTCATTACACCTGATGAACTTGCTACCGGATCATCATCCAAATAAACCGTATATGTTATGGAAGCTGAAGCAGATACTTCCTGATCAACACCTAAATATGCTGAAAATGACGTAAAGCCTTTTCCTTCAATATCATAAATAATGGTCATAGGCGCGTGTCCGCCGATTCCGCTTTTAAACTCTTTCGTTTCTCTATTTACCAAAAGACGAATCGGATTTCCTTCCACGCTCTGATTCATCAAAATATCATGGCCATCCCAGCCATTGGAAGAGCCTTCCTCCATATCCATATCCGAAAGCGGCACTTCACTTACACCATTGATATCAAAAGTATAAATTTTTTCTACTGCCTTATCCTCAGATACTACTTTGACCTGAATCTTATTATTCCCTACCGTAATCGGTATCGTCGGATTCATAGTCCCGGTTCCCGTACCCGTTGTTTTTCCATTTACAATTACTTCTATTTTGGCATTCTCTTCCTCTGTTTTTAAAGAAAGGGAAGTCTGTGCCAAAGTGGATGTGCCTGCATACGAAGAAACTGCTGAATTAAATTCCTGATCCAATGCAATGCCGAATGCATCAAACGCTGCGCGCTCAAGATTTGCGTTTCGGGTACTTGGCATAAATACTCTGATAGAATATAATTTCTGTGAATCCAGTATTTCTGGCCTTATGCGAATGGCAATATTATTCCAGCCGGGCACCAGATTGGCTTCTGTTTCTTTTCCTTCTGTCATTTCGTTATTTACCCAGATATCCACAAAGGCATTTACAGAATCTGTTTCCGCCGTTACTTTTAGCGTAGCAGTATCTTTTGGAACCGTATACTCATAGGTAAACTGATCTGCTGCAAATCCAGAAAGCGGCTGATCATTTATCTTAATTCCGGTTAAAGCAGCTTCTGTATTGCCTTCTCTCAGAATTGCCCAACGATATTCCGAGCATGATTTTTCATCCTCTGCCGTTACTTTCACTTTGATCGCATTAAAACCGGCTGCAAGCTTGAAGACAAGGTTTTCTGCCTTATAACTTTCCGCTCCCTCTTCATTTGGGAAACATTTTACATCATTTAAAAATACTTCAATCGTTGCATTTTCATCTTTTGCCTCAAAAGATGCTGTTAACTGATTCTCATTTTTTGATGCTTTTGCATTATAGGATCTGACACTGCTGTCAAATGCTGCAAATCCGCTGACACCATTCATAGATGCTGACCGTAAAGCGGACTCCGATGCCGGAAGGGAAGAACCGTCACCGGACACAACCTCTGCAATCTTAACGGCTGTTTCCGATACTGCCGGAGCACCGTAAAGACCGTTGGAATCCTTTGGAATGACAACTGCTTTTACCCATTTTCCTGCCAGCGCATCCATGTCTGCCGTCAGCACATACGTACCGTTTTCTTCATCAGATACCATATAACGTATGATTGCAGTTCCCTGTGTATCTCCCTGATTACTGTTGGCATCTGCAAATGTGTATTCCGCACTTAATTCCTTTGTTTCTTCATTATAGACTGTCTGAACATTCGATGCCGTTGGCGCTGCATTATCATAGGATAAATCTATGGTCTGCTCCTCGCCGTCTCCGATCTTGATCTTGAAATCAGAAAATACAAACGGGGTACGGTCCGTAACATTTGCATTTACGCCTGTAACAAAACCAATTTTAAATGAATTTGTAAGAGGCATTTCAAGGTCTGGATTTCCTGAAATTTTTCCATCGCTCGTCATGTCGATTTCACGCTTGATCCATGCTCCATCTTCACTTGTTTTGTAGTATGCTTCCAGATCAGATAATGTATTGCCCTTTTTTACCAGTTTAAACCAGATATCCTCTGTACCCGGATCATCTAATCCGTCTCCTTCGTGTACTTTAGCATCTGTTCTGTCATCTTCTATTGTCACTTTAATCTTACCATTTGCATTGTTGGCAGCTCCGCTGTGTTTCCGCTCAATCGCAAAATAATCATCCTCGCCCTGATAGAAAACCAGTCCTGCTTCCTGATATCCGGCAATTGTCTTTCCATGCAGCCTTACAGTTGCTTCCACTTTCGTCATATCACCTTTTGGCTGATATAAAAATACATTTTTCGCTGTCTGTTCCTTATATAATCCCTGAGGCTGTGCTTTGATCTGGATACTGCCTTCTTCCGTAATACTCCAGTTTTCGTCATCCTGATTCACAATTTCCAGTCCCGGAGATTTCACCTTGCTGCCTTTATTGATAACCAAAAGCTTTCTCGCTTCCAAACCATTTGCTGTAGATGCGATCACTTCAACAACACCATTGGAAACAGTGGTCAATGCTCCCGTCGTTCCATTGATCGTCGCGCAACTTGTTTCATTTTGCGTAGCTGCATCTACTACTGACCATGTGACGGCTGCCGTTGTACCTGCCGGAGCAAGTTCTGCCGTATATTGGATAGTCTCTCCCAGCGTACTGCTTGCATCTTTGCTGCCTGTCAAAGTAATTCCCGTAGGCATATCCCCGGATGCTCCGCCGGATGTAACCGTAACTTCTTTCCAGTCAGAAACAAATTTCCTGCCGACTGCCACTGTATAGGCTCGTACCTTTGCCGTTCCCTCTTTTAATGCTGTCAATTTGCCGCCGGATGTGACCTTTAAGATTTCCGTATCACTGCTTTCATAAGATACGGTTCCCTGTTTTGCAGCAACGCCACCTGTCCCGTTTAAAGAGATAGTTTCCCCTTCTCCCAGATGTACTTCGCTGGCGCTTGTATTGTTTAAGATTGCCGCCAGTTTCAGGCCATCATCATAGCTGTTGCCGGAAATCGTAACGTTTTTACAGCCCAACAGATAATACATCTCTCTGGAATAGGTATTTCCTGTTGCATTTCCCGTCAGATTGACGGTTTCTCCTACCTTCATGGAATCTCCGGCACCGGTCAGATTCACCTTCACTTCCGGTTCATACCGGTAAATCCTGTTATTTGTAATCTGTAAATTATCCGTACTCTTGCCCTGTACGACTGCGCCATCCAGAATATAAAAATCATTGTTTGTAATGTTGATATTCTTGTGCACCGTATTCGTTCCGTTGGCAGTTCCGGTAGGAACAATGTTGATAACGGCAGGCGCTGCATTTACATTATTATAACCGGTAGATGTATTTTGGCAGCGATAGAATGTGTTGCCTTCAATTGTAACATCTTCCACCGGACCGGATTCATACCAGTCACTGGCATCATTTGAAATAGAAATGGCTGCCATATCTGTCCCGTCAAAGATATTATTTTGAATTAATACTTTTTTTCTTGTAGAAACCAGAAGCCCTCTGGTAGAATTCTCTTTAAATATATTATTCCGAACTGTTACGTTGGGCGTATATGTAATATTTTCCACTACATATCCCTGCCCCTTACTTTCGTTCGCAATAATCTCTTCCGGCATATCCTTATCCAGAGTAATAATCGTATCTGTCAGATTGCCGGAACCACTCTCGGATGCGCCGCTGCATCCGGTAGGTCCTTCTACCTTAACTACTTTTGCCTTTGCGCCTTCAACAGCCGTCATGTTGGATATCCTGAAAAATTCAACCTCATCCTTTTCAAAAAAATTAGGAAATCCGGCAGTCTCATGATGCATATAGCGAACCTTAAATTTATTAGGCGCTATACGCTCTACCACCTGATTGAAAGTCCCGTGTATATTGATCGGATCGTCGTGGGCATTGGCAAAACTGCAGCCTTCAACCAAAATCTCTCCTTTACATCCGGAAACCTGGAGAAAATCTGCAAATCCAACCGTTGTCCTTCCGGTTCCTTCTCTCGCTGCAAAATCCACATTCTTCAGCGTAAGATTTTCCAAGTTCTGCGCTACAATACCAAATCCATAAAGAAAATGAACGCCGACATTTTCCATTGTGATATCTTTACCTTTCCAGAAAAACATTCCAGAATGGTCTCTGGTCGTATTACGCATCTGGTAGCAGACATTTTCCTTAAAAGAAACGTTTCCGTTATAGGAAAACTCAAGGCGGTTATTGCCTAGATCCGTGATGCCACTTAAATTATCAAACAGATCCGTTCTGTTGCGCACAGTAAGCCCGGTAGATAAATCACATCGCTGGTTTGCCACATTTGCCAGCGCATTGGTGGCAGTCCAGTAAGTCTGTCCCGTATAAGGGCTGACATCGCTTTTCCAGGTGATCGTCGTACCATTAATGGAATAATCATAACATTCCGGCACATAAATCACCGCTTTATTACCCGTTACCGATTCTACCGTAATATCTACAACTGACGGTGTATAAAAATCAAATTCATAATTTTGAAATTTAATGTTTGTACTGTTAATTGTAGCAAATGTTGTCATCTTGCCGTGGAACATAAACAAAGAATCATTTCCTTCAATCGTTACATCCTGCATATCCTCAAACAGGAAACCGATGTTTTTCATCTTATAACTCTGATTCGTTCCTACGGTATTGGATATATAAAGTTCCCTCCGGTACGCCTTATCCGGATAAATCTGATATTCCCCTTTCGGAAAATTCAAAGTAACCGGTCCATCTACCTTCTTAGCAGCTTCAATCGCCTTCATGACTCCCGGCATACTATCCTTCGCTCCACTGGGATCTACACCATACTGCGTTACATCAATGACCGTCTGCTCCTCTTCCTGCTCTGTGCCTGCAGCAAATACGGCAGTCTGCGGCATAAGCAAGGTGATAAGCATACAGGCTATCAACGTAAATGACACCCATTTTCTCTTACCCATAATTTTCTCCTTCTCTCTTAGAAATTTTAATAAAACCTGTCTATATTATAACAAGATTCACCCGAAAACGGTAGACTTATTTTCTATATTTCATGGTTCTATCACATCAATCTGGCACATTTTCATCGTCTCAAGAGCTGCCTTATGGGATTCTGGTGTAACGCCTGCGCAGCCTGCCGCATCTACGCTTATTTTCACCTCCGGAAAATATGCTTTTACCAAAAGGGCATTGGACACCACGCAGATATCAGTGCACAACCCTGCAAATTCAATTTCCATATCTCCTTCGCCTTTTCTCTTTGCAAGCTCTTTTACCAGTTTTTTGGCTCCGAAGGTCTTTTTTTCTATGAATTTATAATCTTTCCCCGACAATGCCTCAAAAACTTTTTCATTTAACAGCCAGCCCTGTGTCATTTTGATACAGTGAGGCACCGGAAGCTTTTTCCCTTCCGCCGTATCCAGATAATCCTGCCCGTGCGTATCCAGGGTTAGAATGATCCTGCCATTAAAATCTTTAATTTTGGAAACTACATGGTCTACAATTCCTTCTGCTTCCTTTGTTCCCAGCGCGCCGTCTACAAAATCATTTTGCATGTCTACAACTACTAATACTTTTTCCATGCTGCTCATCCTTTCCTCATCTAATTATTGTGCGTTTTTCAGCACATAAAGGGATACCCAAAGGGTATTTTCTAATTATATCCTGTAAAACGGCAAATTACAATCCGGCATTTTAACATAAGAAAGATACAACCGATTTTCTTTGTACTTTTTCTAATTTTTTAATTACAATTTATAATGCAAATCTTCCATAAAAATGTTACAATAATGAATATTATTTATGGAGGAGGTTTTGTATGAAAAAAGCAAAACAACTGATTAGTTTTCTATTAGCCGCAGGTCTTCTGCTCACAAGCATTCCGGCTACTGCTTTTGAACCACCGGCAAATGCCGAATCGATTTTGCAAAACGGCTACGCACCCACAGACGATGCCTATGCCATTTATCCGATTCCACAGAATATCGACTATTCCAAAGGCGGTTCTTTTTCTCTGGGAAAAAATGTTTCTATTGTAGCAGAAGCAGGTATTGATACCTATACCAATGCTTTTTTAGATGAAATCCTTTCGGATTACAGCAGAACAACCACTACGTCAGAAACTATTGGAAACGGAAGCCAGATTCTTTTAGGAATCAAGGGCAGCGGCGGTGCGGTAGACAAATGGGCTGAACAGAATATTACCCTAAAAGTCGCAACTCTGTTTGACAAAACAGATGCCTATCTTTTGGGCGCAGACAACGGCACCATTGTAATACTTGGAAAAGATACAGATGCAGTCTACTATGGTCTGGCTACATTACAGATGATGTTTTCCTCTTTTAACGGCACAAAATTTCTGAATGTACAGATTGAGGATTTTGCGACTATGGAGATGAGAGGATTTATCGAAGGTTTTTACGGCGGTTGGAGCTACGAAGGTCGGGAAAGCCTGATGCGGTTTGGACGGGATGTTAAAATGAATACATACATCTATGCATCCAAAGACGACCTTTATCATACCAGCAAATGGGATGAAATTTATCCTTCTGAAGAACGAGAAAAAATTCAAAATCTCGTCAAAATTGGAGAAGAGACCAAAGTAAAATACGGCTGGTCTGTTCATCTTGGCCCGCTTTTTAAAAGTCTGCCTGCAGTTTCCAGTTCCGGATATGAAACAGCTTTTAATGAAAAATTCGATCTCCTTAAGGCAAAATTTCAGGATCTCTACAATTTGGGCGTGCGGAAATTTGCTATTTTAAATGATGATTTTGGAGGCGGTTCACACGAAGAAGTTGTTCGTTTTTTAAATAAAATGAACACAGAATTTATTGAAAAAAAGGGAGATTGTAAAAACCTGACTTACTGTATGCAGGGCTATAATAAAGCCTGGAGTACCTCCGGCGAGCTTACAGCTCTGCGGCAATTAGATGAATCCATTGACCTGTTCTGGACCGGTGATGATGTAAATTCACCGATCACCCAGGAAACTGTTGACTATGTCAAAAACCAGACAGGCCATGATGCTGTATTCTGGCTGAATTATCCGGTCAACGAACATGCCAAATCCGGCATTTATCTTGGAGAAATTTCCCACTATGTCAGAGACGGTGTAACAGGACTGGCCGGAGCTATGTCTAATCCCTGCCTCTTTGCCGAAGCAGACAAAGTAGGTCTATTCCAACTTGCAGCTCTATTCTGGAACAACAACAATTATTTGGCACAGGCAGAAACAATCTGGGAGGAATCCTTTAAATATCTTCAACCGGAAGTTTACAATTCCTATTTGACAATTGCCAGAAATGTCGCAAACTGTCCCAATTCCGGAAGAGTTCCAACCGGTTTCCCCGAATCAGAATATCTGGCAGAAGCAATTTCTTCCGTCAATGCAAAAATTCAAAAAGGACAGGCAATTTCCAATGATACAAATGCTAATATGCTGAAAGAGGAATTTTCCAATATGCTTTCCGCAATAAATACATTCCGCAATAAATGCGCTAATCAAACATTAGTGGAGGAACTGAATACATGGCTTTTGTCCCTTGAAGATGTTGCAACGGCAGGAGAATCCATTCTACAGGCACTCTTTGATTTAGAGCAGGACGACATAGATAATTCCTGGAAAAATCTTGGTATTGCAGGTCAGGCAATGGATACCCAAAATACGCATACCTATTTTTTCCCACATGATAATGTTTATGTAGCTTCCCTGGCCGGCAGCAAACGTCTGGTTCCTTTTATCAATCAGACAATTTCTGCTGCCAAAAATCGTATCCTTCCTTACATAGATCCTTCTATCAATATTCCAGATTCTGCTTTTGCATCTTTTTATGGAAAGATACATGGAACTATAGAAACAGACTCTGACCAGTCTGCTAAAATTTTTGATGAAAACATCAGCACGGTTGCCAAATTCCAAAGCGGATACGGCACTGGTATGCAGGAAGTCGGTGACTATTTTGGAGCGGATCTTGGAAAAGTGGTTCCGATTCAGAGAATTGAAATCCTCCAAGCAGAAAGCGACAGTGATAATAATTTTTATCACAATGCCATTTTAGAATATTCCGAAACCGGAGAAGATGATGACTGGACAACAATTCAGGAATATACGGATAACAACGCGCCCAGACAGATTCTAGTCACAAAAGACCAGCTTTCCGATGTGGCGGCCAGATATATTCGTCTAAGACTAACGCAGAAAGGGACTCCCGGCAAACCAGATTACTGGACTCATATCCGTGAATTTACCATTAACGGAGCAGAACCAAAAGAAGAAGAAAGCACCCATGGTGTTTGCGCAAGCGAAAATGTTTCCCAAGATATCACTGTAGAACAGAGCAATCTGACTTACACCCTAGCAGCCGACGATGACATTTCTCTTGCAGCCGGAGAATATATCGGTATCAAAATGGATGATCTTGCCGGACTAAAATCCATTACAACACCTGATTCTGCACTGACACTGGAATACTCAGAGAACGGTATAGTTTGGCAGACTGTGCCGGAAGATTTAGATATGATCGGCGCACGTTATGTACGTCTGTTTAATAAAACAAACAGTAACATAAGTTTTGATCCCACAGAGTTTTCTGTTACCATTTTTGCTGCCAAAGCAAATCCCCGTGTAACCGAATACAGCGCTGAATTTTCCAATTTGAATACAACAGAAGGTTCCGGATCGTGGGATGCTCTTTTTGACGGAAGGAACGAAACTTTTATATGGACCGATATTTCTCAAAAATCTGGACAATATATTACAATTGATTTAGGAGCCGCAATTCCTCTTTACAATCTGACTATTACACAAGGACAGGGTCCTAACGGAACCAACCCCAATCCAAAATTTTACAATGCAGCATTTTATCTGTCCACAGATAATGCCAAGTGGGGTGATCCGATCATAACAATTGCCGAAACCAACGGTACCATTACCGCCACTGGCGCAGACCGTACCGAAAGCAATGGCTATATCACAATCAGCAAAACAGATTTAAACGGTACTTCTGCTCGTTATCTGAAAATCCAGATAACAGGAAACAGCGGCTATAAACTCCGCATCAACGAAATTGAATTTAATAAAGGTATTGAAAGTACAGAACTTCCCGTCAGCAAAATTATGGGAACAAACCTTAACGGAGATTTAACGAAAATAGTAGACGGAGATATTTCTACTGTATATACTTCCGAAGAACCATCTGATGGAACTGCATCTGTGAAATATACTTTGACAGAAAAAACAAAGATCTCTTCTGTCACTTTCCTGCAAAATTCCAGCAGTATTACCAATGCAGAAGTAAAAGCCGAAATTTATGACGGAACCAATGTCCGGACAGGAATACTCGGCACACTGTGCGACGGCACTTCCACTTTCTGCTTTAACGGTCAGGAAGATGTTTTGTCCTTGACTGTAACTTGGCCGAAAGATACGATTCCGGCACTTTATGAAATCATTACAAACATGGATGAAACCGTCCATAAAATTACATTTGACGGCAATGGCGCTCCCTCTAAGACAATCCCCTGTTCTGAGAACAGATTTATCCGCCTGCCGGAATACATTCCAGAAAAAGCAGGCTATACCTTCCATGGATGGACAGACGGAACCAATACTTATGATTCTGGCAGCCGCTATAAAATGGGAACAGCGGATGTCACACTGACAGCCATATGGGCAAAAAACAGCACTCCCCCTCCACTTCCTCCTGTCGAAAATACCATTCAGGAGAATAAAATATACACCTATGGTGATCTGGACTACAAAGTTACAAGCCTTACCGCAGCTACTGTAGAAGTTGCAGCCCAGAAAAATACTGCTTTAACCAAAATCGTTGTACCGGATACGATTATCCTGGATAAAAAAACTTACAAAGTAACTTCTGTTGCAACATCTGCTTTTATGAATTTCAAAGCAGCCACGACTGCTACCATCGGCAAGAATGTAGAAAAGATCGGGGATAGCGCATTTGCCGGATGTGTGAAACTGAAAAAAGTGACTATTAAGAGTACCGCATTGACCTCTATCGGCGGAAAAGCATTCCAGAAATGCAAGGCTCTGAAAAATATTGTCATTAAGAGTAAGTCCTTAAAAACCGTCGGCAAGAAAGCTTTCAAAGGAATCCATAAAAAAGCAACCATCAAAGTTCCGGCTGCCAAATACAAAAATTATGTAAAGATTCTTTCTAAGAAAGGACAGGCAAAAACGGTTAAGATTAAGAAATAAATAACCTGCTGCCGGAAGTTTCTTCCGGCAGTTTCACAAAAAACAGAGAATATCGTGTTTCCATACACATGATATTCTCTGTTTTTTATATTAATTCCTTCACTTATCTATACAATAGTTTTCCACTAATTGAATAAATTCATCTGCCACTGCAACCTGTCTCTCTGCTTCTTCACGGCTAGCAATATAAAAATCATCATAATCACTTGCATGACGTATTTCTTCTGCTTCACCAATTTTTCTTCCTATTGATCTGGGAAAAATCTCTGTTTTGACATAATCTTTATTAAAAAAACCAATCGCATCTTTATGTCGCTTATAGGATTTTCCATTTAGTGCATGAACTGCATTAACTGCATGAAATATAGCATAATACGAGCGATTATTCGCACTCTTATATTCTTCTGCCTCCAACAATATTCTTGCTGATTTCAAATTATCTTTCGCTGTCTGGATCCGATATAAAACAAGATCTTCCTTTGTTCCAATATCTTCTTTAGGCTGCTCCATACAAAACCACACCTTCTCTTTTTATATTTGCATAAAATGGATAATTCACAATCCACTTTTCAAAATGGGCCTCGCTCTTTGCAATCGGCTTTATATCAAGGTCATAATCCAAATTAAAATCGTATGTCATATAAGAAAGTTCCTGACCATACACCTTTAATTCCAAATCAGACATATCCAACAAGATCATAATATCTACATCAGAATCTCTTTTAAAATCTCCTCTGGCATAAGAACCATATAATATAATCTGCCGTAAATGCGAGCCGTATATTTTTTTAACCTCTTCAACATATTGTTCCATTAGGTACTGCATAGTCTGCGGCATATCCACGCCACCTCCTAAATCATACTCACACCCTGACACTGCGCAGGGACTCCAAACAACTGCAGAATCGTTGCCGCAATATCACAAAAACCTTCTCTCATCCCGTAATTCCTACCGGAAGGAACCGGATTCCCTACCATAAGAAACGGCGTATACTCCCTGGAATGATCCGTAGACGCTGTTCCCGGATCGCATCCATGATCCGCGGTAAACATCAGAACATCCTCTTCCCTCATACGTTTTAACAGCTTTGGAACCTGGGCATCCAGATAAGTCAGCGCCCTTGCATAACCGTCTATATCATTCCTGTGTCCATAGAGCATGTCAAAATCCACCAGGTTCGTAAAACACAGCCCTTCAAAATCTTTGTTCATGTATTCCAAAGTCCGTTCAATACCCTCTTCATTGCCTGCCGTACGCACATATTCCGTAATGCCCCGTCCTGCAAAAATATCCACAATCTTTCCTACAGATATTACATCATAACCTTCTGCCTGCAACTGGTCTAACATAGTAATTCCCGGCGGTTCCAACGAATAATCATGACGTCTTGCTGTCCGTACAAACTTCCCAGGCTCCCCTGTAAACGGCCTGGCGATCACACGACCTACACCGTGTTCGCCTTTCAGCATTTCTCTGGCAATTTTACAGTATTCATATAATTTCTCCACCGGAACCAGCTTTTCATGGGCTGCAATCTGAAATACGGAATCTGCAGAAGTATAAACGATCAGATCTCCGGTTTTTAAATGCTTCTCTCCAAAGTCCCGGATTACTTCTGTTCCGGAATAAGGTTTGTTACAGAGTACGCCCCGTCCGGTTTTCTTTTTAAACTCTTCGATCACTGGCTGAGGAAAACCCTTTGGATATGTTGGGAGAGGCGCTTTTGAAACGACTCCTGCAATCTCCCAGTGCCCAATCGTCGTATCTTTTCCTTTGGAAAGCTCTTTCATTCGTCCATAAGAGCCTCTGGGATCTGCTTCTTTTTCTCCGATATCGATTCCGTCTATATTAAAAAGCCCCAGCTTACGCATATTCGGCATAGAAAAATATCTGCTTTTTGAAACAGTCAGAAGGGTATTGCTTCCGGCATCACCGTATTCCGGCGCATCCGGCATTTCTCCGATTCCTACACTGTCCAGCACGATCAGAAATATTCTTTTCACGCTAATCTCCTTTCCTTATTATTGCGCGTATTACAGCGCATAAAGG
>CAYQRG010000019.1:1774-17128 GCA_964419645.1 uncultured Eubacterium sp. | reverse complement strand
CTGGCTACGCAGATTGTCATACGAGATACGGTTTCATCTTCTGTTGTTCCCACGGTAAGACTCTGCAGATTGTAAGACTTGCCGGAAAACAATCCGGAAACCTTAGCTAAGACACCTACTTCATTTTCCACATAGAGTGCAATCCATCTGTTTTTCATGTCCTTACCTCCTATTTCAATATCATGTTGCTCATAGGATTTCCGCCTTGTACCATAGGAAGCACGAGCTCATCACTGGCAATCATAAATTCGATGATCGTGGGCGCATCAAAATACGTTTTTGCTTCCCGCAGAGCCGGTATAATCTCCTCTTCTCTCTCCACACGGATTCCATGGGCGCCGTATGTTTTTGCAAACTGCATAAAGTCCGGCAGATACGGCGGACAGGCTTCGTTTTTCCCTTTGCAGTTGGCCGGACAGGTAACTCTCCGCCGCAGACAGGTAGCCTCATAACGCTTTCCGTAAAACAGCTGCTGCATCTGGCGCACCATGCCCAGATACTGATTATTCAAAAGGCAGATGATCACCGGCGCATTTTCTGCAACGGCAGTGGCCATTTCCTGCATATTCATCTGAAATCCTCCGTCTCCGGTAATACAGATAACCGGCTTACCCGGATTGGCAATTTTGGCTCCGATGGCTGCCGGAAATCCAAATCCCATGGTTCCCAGACCTCCGGATGTAATAAATTTCTTCTCTCCGCCAAAGTCCAGATACTGGGTTGCCCACATCTGATGCTGCCCCACATCTGTGGTAATCACACAGGAATCAAACTCTGCATTGATTCCCTCCATGATCATCTGAGGCGTCATCCCTTTGTCTCTCCGCATCTCCAGAGGATTTTCTTTGTCCCAGGCCGCAATCTCCTCCAGCCAGTGCTTTGTATTTTTGGGCTCTGCCCATTCATTTAATTTCTCCAAAGACAATTTGGCATCTGCCACAATCGGTACATCTACCACTACATTTCTGGAAATAGATGCTGTATCAATATCAATATGCACAATTTTGGCATTTGGGGCAAACTCATTTAAGTCTCCGGTAATCCTGTCATTAAAACGGGTTCCAATAGAAAAAAGCACATCACATTCACTGACTGCGATATTTGCCGCATATTTGCCATGCATGCCGCTATTTCCGATATAATAGGGATGATTCGTCGGAATCGCTCCTTTTCCCATCACCGTAGTAACTACCGGAATCCGCATTTTTTCCACCAGTTTCAAAAGCTCCTCTTCGGCTTTGCTGATCAATATGCCGCCGCCTGCTAAAATCAAGGGCTTTTGCGCTGATTTTAAAAGCTTGTACGCTTTTTTCAGCTGTCCCACATGTACGCCCTCATTGGGCTTATATCCACGGATGCTGACGGTTTCCGGATACCGGCTGTCCCCTGTTTCAATCTGGATATCCTTGGGCAGATCAATCAGTACAGGTCCCGGCTTTCCGGTTCTTGCAATGTGAAACGCCATTTTGATAATCCTGCCTAAATCTTTTCTGTCCCTGACAGTAACACCATACTTGGTAATGCTTCTTGTCATGCCTACAATATCCACTTCCTGAAATGCATCATTTCCAATGAGATTTAAAGGCACCTGGCCCGTAAAACACACCAGCGGAATGTTATCATAATGGGCATCTGCAAGCCCTGTAATGGTATTCGTCGCTCCCGGTCCGCTGGTCACCAGACAGACGCCGACTTTGCCGGTGGATTTGGCATATCCTTCCGCCTCGTGAATCAATGCCTGCTCATGGCGGGGCAGCACCAGGCGGATATCCTCCTGTTTATATAATTCATCCATGATATCCGTTACCATTCCTCCCGGATAACCGAATATCGTATCTACGCCTTCTTCTAATAATGCTCTTACAAATAATTTTCTTCCTGTTATGTCCATTTGAAATTATGCCTCCTATATCAATCAAAATCCGTCGGAACCTTTTCTCCGATATTTCAGGAAATAGTATTCCAGATCAAAATAGGTCTGTTCCTCACTGTCTGCCACGAGCTCCCAGTCAGGGTTCTCATCAAGATTTGGAAAATAGGTATCTGCCTCATATGTATAATTAATTTTGGTGACATGGGCTGTATCGCATTCCTCTAACAGCATTTTATAAATACTGCCGCCGCCGATTACATAAATATCATCACTGTCATATTTCTTCAATTCCACAAAAAGCTCTGCTTTGGAATGTACGATAATGGCATCTTTGACCTGGTAAGACGGATTTGTTGTCAGTACAATATTGGTTCTGTTTTTCAGAGGAAGACCGTTAGGGAAACTCTCCAGAGTCTTCCTCCCCATGACGACGACTTTCCCTGTAGTGGTTTCTCTGAAAAATTTCATATCTGCCGGAATCCGAACCAGTAATTTATTGTCTTTTCCTATCGCCCAGTTATTATCTGCCGATAAAATTAATTGCATTCCTATTCCTCCTCTATACCGCAACCGGAATATTCTTAATCTGCGGTCCTGTGACATAATCTTCCAAACGAATATCATTCGTCGTGAAATGATAAAAGTCTGTAATCTCCGGATTCAGCCAGAATTTCGGTGCCGGATGCTGCTCCCTTTGAATCAGCTCTTCCACCAGTGGGATATGCCTGTCGTATATATGCGCATCTGCAATCACATGTACCAGTTCTCCTGCCTTCATGCCGCAGACCTGGGCCAGCATATGGAGCAATACTGCGTACTGGCACACATTCCAGTTATTGGCGGTTAAAATATCCTGTGACCGCTGATTCAAAATCCCGTTTAAAATCAGCTTCTCTTCATCCTTCTGCTGCGTCACATTAAATGTCATGCTATAGGCACAGGGGTACAAATTCATCTCATGCAAATCCCCATGTACATAGATATTGGTCATTATTCTACGACTAAACGGATTATTTTTCAAGTCATAAATCACACGGTCCACCTGATCCATGAGTCCTTCTTTGTACTGGTGCTTGACACCCATCTGATATCCGTAGGCTTTTCCAATGGAACCGTCTTCATCTGCCCACTCATCCCAGATACTGCTGTTTAAATCATGTATATTATTGGATTTTTTCTGCCAGATCCAAAGCATTTCATCGGTACAGCTTTTAATTGCAGTTTTACGCAATGTAATTGCCGGAAATTCCTTTGACAAATCATAACGGTTTACTACGGCAAACTTCTTTATGGTATAGGCGCTTGTTCCGTCTTCCCATTTCGGCCGTACCTTTTCTCCTTCTGTGCTGACTCCGTTTTCCAGTATATCTTTGCACATATCTACAAATACTTTGTCTGCGTAACTCATGAAAATTCTCCTCTTCTTCCTTCAAACACTTTGATTTACATTCTAACATAGAAAAATCAAAAAGAAAACTCAAGTAAGAATATTCATTTACATTTTTTGCAGAATGTTGTATAATGTCTGAAAATGGTTTATAAGGAGATTTCGATATGAGTCAGGCAAAAGTAGAACGTTATAAAAAAGAAAAAGCGAATCGCAAAGAAATTTTGAAAAAGGAGAAAGCGAAAAGTCTGATGGTCCGTACAGCAGGCGCAGTGATCTGTATTGCTTTAATCGGCTGGATCGGTTATTCCGGATACAGCAGATGGGAAGCTTCCCAGCCTGCTAAAACTACGGAAATCACCATGGATGCGCTTTCCGATTATCTCGGCAGTCTGTCTGCGGAAGAATAATTTTTCCAAATGCAATTTGAAAAGAAATCCCGAAATGTCTATACACAAATCTGTGTACCGGACATTTCGGGATTTTTTATTTTCCCATACCGAAGAATTATTCCACAGCCGCCTTCGCCAGCGCATCATTCACAGCATTTAAAATCACCATAGATGTATATTGATTGTCATCCGTATAAGTGATTGTCTCTGTGGACTGCTTTGATATAATCTGCTCTGCAAGATTTTCCACAGCCGGTTCCATCAGCGGATACATTGTTGTCACTGTTTCATCCAAATTTACCAATGATACGGAATTGATCCGATTCTCATCTACTGCCACCTGAACATCTATCGTGCTGTCATGGAACTGAATTGTAGACGTATATACACCTGCAACATATTTCATGGTCTCTGTCGTCTTATCCTTCTGCTTTGGAAAAAACATAAATATCAACAGCAGGATCAATAATATTCCAAGCCCCGCAAATATCAGTGTATAGATCATTTCTTTCATATGAAGGACTACAATTTTTGTTTTGGCGCTCACCTTGATTCCTCCGATTCCCCTGATTAATAAATTGTATGCGCCGCAAAATCATTTATACCTGAAATCAGGGAGAATATTTTTCCCATGTCTGCACAAACTATAGTCATGAAAAAGCATCGTATTGAAAAAAATTTTGCCATCTGCGGACTGACCGGATGGTGTATGGAAATTATTTATACTTCTTTGGATTCTTTCCGAAAAAAAGATATGACTTTGATGGGAAACACTTCTATCTGGATGTTTCCCATTTATGGAATGGCTTCTGTAATCGGTGAAGTGTATCCCTTACTAAAAAAATTTCCGCCGCTTTTCCGCGGCGGAATTTATGGAGCAGGCATTATCTCTTTTGAATATTTAAGCGGCAGTCTGCTGAGAAAACATAAGCTTTGTCCCTGGGACTACAGTAAGGCAAAATTAAACATCAACGGTCTCATTCGCCTGGATTATTTTCCCTTGTGGATGGGGGCGGGCCTGATCTTCGAACAGATCCTCTGCAAACGACAATAACTATTTTACTTTCCTTTTATCTCGCTATAAGCGCTGTAAGTAGTGCCCCCTATGCCATTGCTTACGGCACGCACTTTATAGTAATAGGTCTTGCCGGCTTTCCGGGTAATATCTTTATAATTGTATATCTCCTGGACGGTGGCTATCATCTGATATTTTCCCTTTTTGGAGGTACTGCGGTATACTTCATACTTCAAAGCACCTTTGACCTGTTTCCACTTCACATTTACCATGGAACCCGTTTTTTTGCTGACAGCAATTTTGGGCTGGCTCAAAAGTTTCACTTTCTGTTCCAAGGAAAGCGGAGCTACCTCCTTCTTATTTCCGGATATTTTATAGGGACGGACCTTATAAAAATATGCTTTGCCCGCTTTGACACTCTTATCCTTATACGTGACGTTTTTCGCTTTCTTGACTGTTGCAATCTGCTTATAGGTACCGTTTTTGGAATCGCTGCGGTAAATTTCGTATCCTGTCACGCCTTTTACCTTTTCCCATTTCAAAGATACTACATTAGAAGATTTTCCTATCACACGGGTTAATTCCGTAGGCTGTAGTGTCTCTGTCTCTTTTACTTTTTTCAAACCATAACAAGATGCAATTCCCTTTGCATCGGCTACGCCCAGTTTCTTTAATTTGGTATCAGAATTCAAATATGTACCTGCATCGGAAGCGCTGGAAATATATGCATGCTCTACAATAATTCCCGGAAAGCCGGATTGTTTGGAACCACGGATAACTGCATAATAGTCTGCCAGAGAACCGTCAGGATATCGCGTTCCGCTCTCAGATTCCCGAATTTTTGTCCCTCTGTTAGAAAGTCCAAGGGACACCAGATTCTTCTGAATCTCACCGGCAAGCTTTCTGCCTTGTTCTCCGATGGAAGGGCTGTAATTATAATTTGGATAATAAACTTCCGCGCCGGAGGCTGCAGAATTCGCTGCGGAATTAATATGTAAACTTACAAATACGTCTGCTTTGCAGCCCCTTGCATAGGAGACTCTCTCATCCAGCCCCACAAAATGATCTGTTGAACGAGTCATATATACTTTAACGCCTGCATATTTTTCCAATTCTGTTTTACAGTATTTTGCAATTTTTAAGTTGAGATTTTTCTCATATAATCCGTTCCCTACCGCTCCGGAATCATATCCTCCGTGTCCTGCGTCCAGTACGACTACAAGATCCGATGATTTGGACTTACTGGTGGAATCTACACTTTCACTTTTCGCGCTTCCGAAAAGTCTGGAAAAAAGACTATCTGCCCGCACAACATCTGCTCCAGCGACTGTAACTACGACAGTAATCAAAAAAACTGCCAAAACTGCTTTCCATTTCTTCATTAAAATTCCTCCGTTGTCTCTTTTATCTGGCTATGATTATAACATAATCCGAATTTTTTTCAAGACAACGAAGGAATCCATTTTCTAGAACTTTTTACAATTTTTTATTTTTAAAATTATTTTACTACTAATTTCTTATTGCCGCCCTTTCTCATGGCCACCTGAAGTTTCTTGCGCTGCGCTTTCTTCACTTTGCTAGCTTTTACGGTCAAATTCTTTGCCGTTTTCTTGAATGCCCCTGACTTCACAGTCTTTAAAGCTGCGCCCTTAAGGGTAATTTTCTTCAGCTTCTTACATCCTGAAAATGCGTTCTTTTCAATTGTTTTCACATTCTTGCCAATCGTCACTTTCGTCAGTTTCTTATAATTCTTGAAAGCGTCCTGGCCGATCTGAACGATGTTGCAGGATTCTCCGTTAATCGTAACGTTGTCCCCGATTGTCAGGCTCTTTTCTGAGTTGCTCGTGCTTCCCGTAACGGCTGCCGTCTTCTTGTCCGGATCTAATACCACGTACTTAAACTTGCCTACCGTTGCTGTCAAGCCTTTTGTCAGACGCGGTGTATTCAAATTGATTGCTTTCCACTTCGCGGAAAGTGTGATATTTCCGGTTACTGGCGTATTAAAGTCATATGGCGTTGCCGCATTTCCCAGATACCAGCCTGTAAATGTATAACCTGCCCTTGACGGATCATTTGGTTTTGACGCTGTTTTGCCAGACACTATGATCTGTTTATCTGGGCTGGGTGCGCCGCCGCTTACGTCAAAGGTCACCGTATATCGCTCCAAAGGTTTCACTTTCGCCGATATGCTCTTTGTCACGTTCTTGCCTGCAACATAGGAAATCGTCATGGTAAATTCGACAACACTTTCTTCCTCCAAATCCTCTGACACGATTACATTTCCATATGCGTCTATTGTGACATATTCAGAATTCGTGCTCCATTGTAACTTCGTGCCGTTTTCCAGATTTATCGGAAGCGTATCTCCCGCACTGATAAAGCCATTTTTTGCCTGGACATCCTTTTCTAATTCTCCAATTACTTCCTCTGCCTTAATTTCTGCTTCTTCCTTGGCTGCTGCATCTGTCAGTCTTAAATTTGCCGCCGCTTTTTTCAATGCCAGATACACAGTCAGCTTATCTTCTAGCGACGCGTCATCCCCAAGCTCTTCTACTGCTGCAACAGCTGCCTGATATGCGCTCCAGGAAGTAATCGTGTAATTATCTTTATTTTTCTCTTCCGCAGTCGCTTTTTCTTCGTTCAGATCATTATCAATATTATTCAAAGATGCAGTAGCAGCTGTCAACGTTTCCAAAGCGTCATCAATTTGAGCCTGTGTAGCAGTTTTATTCAAAGCAACCTCTTCCGCAGTGTCTAAAGCCTGGGCGAATTGCGGATATACCGCCGCAAGCAGCTCTTTATCATCAGAATAATTCAACAGCTCTTGCACAAGCTCTGCACGATTTACCGCACCTTCTGTCTGGCCGCTTCCGATAATGCGAATCTCCGCAGCGGAAGCATCTCCATGAGCTGCCTCTAATGACCGAAGTTTTACATAGGCTGCCAGAGTCGGGCCATATGTAAAACCGGCTATTTTTTCATTTCCATTTGAGGCCCATTGGCCTTTTTCATATGGATAGAATGTCTCGCCATCCGTACTGACTTCTATTTGATATTTTGTAATGGTACCATTTCCACCGCCTGTTCTTGGCAGGTAGGTCAAACCATTTACCAAATATGTGCCGCCCAGGTTAATCGTTACCCAATGGTCTGCAAGAAAGCCTTTCGCAGCTGTTTCCTCCCAGTTTGTATGCCATATTGTAGATGGGTCATTATCCAACACTTTGCTTCCGGTGCAAGAATTATCCTGGTGGCTTCCATCTGTCGCTGTCATTCCATCTACCGGTAATTTTGCAAATCCTTCCGCCTGCGCCCGTCCGAGGGAAACTGTCCTTGTGGCAAAGGGTTTGTCTGTCAGCGGCACGTTATAAACTGTTTCCGCTATGCCGCCTTCTTTGATATTGACTTCAGCCAGAGCTGTAATATCTTCTGTATCCTCCGGTTGCACCGTATAGCTAAATTCCAGCGTATTCTCATCTATGTTGCCAATCAGGCGAGCCTCTTTGACCTTATCGCCGATCTGAATATTGGAAGTCACATTGCCTGATGCAAACACGATATCATCAAATGTAATCTTGATGCGAAGCTCACTTCCTATGCTTACCGTCTCTAGTTCATTTCCCGAAGCATCCAGAATATCCACGCTTATCTGAGAAGGCTGTGGCGTATTCTCAAAAACATTGCTGTCCATAATGTACTGTGGACTGAATGAAGTAAATGCTGCCGCTGTAACCTTGCTTTCTGACTTTTTATTTTCATAAATGATGCCGATGTTTCCATCATTCATAAGCGTCAATGAATTGTACAGAAACTCTTCATCCTCTATCATCTTTTCATATGCCCAGTCAAGTGTATCAGCTTCATTGACAAACGCAATTCTCACCTTTCCGTGGGTACGCCCTGGACCTGATGGATTTGCAAAAATGATTGCCTCTTTCGTCTCTCCGTCTGCCGGATCGTACAAATTGCCATAATGTAGAGCCGCCATCTCACAATAAACTTCAGAAATTCCTTGGGCATACGTGACATCGCCCCAAGTCGCTCCTCCGTCCGTGCTGACCGCCATTGCGACAGTTGATCCGGAATTCTTCATAAATTGAATCAAATGTCCGTTATTCAGTTCTACAAGGCAGTTTTCATTCAGTTCTCGCGTGCTGAACTCAGGGCCGCCCTCTTGATTATCGTTCGGCGATCCTCCCCTGTGCCATGTCGCCCCGTGGTCATCCGAATAAACATTATAAGAACTGAAATTCCTTGAGTTTTCTCCATGCTTTATACAATACATGGAAAAAATCAGCCTTCCTTTGTGTTCCCCATGCTGAAGCTGTATGGCGGCGCCAGGTCCAACTCCGAAAAATGACATCCAATCCGCCTTGATCTCCGGGGAAATATCTCTGGGACGAGACCATGTCTTTCCGTCATCATCGCTATAAGTCATCATCATATAAATTGTATTAACCATCGCAAGTTCCGCATTCTTATAGATGCTTCCGATTTTTTTACCCTCTTTATAAAGGCTGCCCTGCTCCCTGTACGGTGCCTCCGCTTCGGTTTCCACACGATACTCCGTCACTTCACCTGCACTGTTATATACAATGCCACCTTCACGAATCGTGTACTCATTGCCATCCGCGTCGTTCAAAATCTGATACTGCTTCCCATTAATCTCCGTATACCCGATTCCATCCACAGCGTCCCACAGGCTTGTGCCATACGAATTTAAGTCAACCAAAATATAGATTCTTCCATAATATGGGCTTTCAGGATCATTATCCGTTACAATCTCCGGATCAATGGTATATGCATCAGCATCCGGCATATCGATTACAGGAATGACCGGTCCCCATGTTTGTCCGTTGTCTTCACTTCTACGGATAACCGTGTCATTGACGCCTGTATCTGCATCTGTATACCATCTCTTATCAATTGCCGCAATAACTGTCCCTGTCTTTTTTGAAGTCGTAATCGCAGGGATACGGTACGCCACCGAACCATCAAATCCTGCATTGAAAATATCTCTGTTCGGTCCCTTGAAATAACCTTCCAGCTTCTCAGTCTGATCCGGATACATTATAAAACTAGTGTTCCAGTGCAAATCTAATATCTGATCCTCAGTAATCGTTTCATCATAAATCGACGCTCCAGAGCAATAAATATTCTCGCCTTTCCGGATCATGGAAAGATCCAGATTACCACTATATGCAACGCTGCCGACAGAGCTGCCGTCTACATAAATCCCAAGCTGTGAATTACTCTTCACCATAGCTACGTTATGCCATTTGGTCGTCCCAAGCGCCGTCCCTGCAGTTCCTTCCAGTGTTACGTTGCCTATGCTGACACCGACTTTGCCACTTGTAGAGTCCGCATAGATTTCCCCATCAGAGCCAAATTCCATCAAAGTTGTTTTATTCTCTGACGCTTCTTTGAGACGGTAAGATATAGACAAAGCGCCATTTACCAGTTCGGAACACCCTTCTATGTCAATGGCTGCATCGGAAAGATTGGACACTTGCTTTACAGGCTCCTTCTGCACAATATCTGAGTTTACTGATTTTTTAAGAACCACATTTTTCATGCTTCCTTCAAACTTCCAGCCGCTCGCACGACTATAATCTTTCGATCCTCCTATCGTAAAGGCTGTCGGCGTCCATGTAAGGTCTTTTAACAATGTTGGATTTGTATTGCTGGCAACTACTTTGCCGTCCATTTTTAGAATAACAGCCCGGCCTTTTCGTATCTCCAATTCCGCCGTGTGATACTGGTCATCTGCATAAGACACGCTTCCCGTCACAGATATATTGCCGTTGTTAGGTTCAAATGACAGCGCGCCTCCATTTAAATAAAATGCGCAATAATGGTCACTTCGTTCTAAGAACAACAGGCTCTGCAATTTGTCTGAGCTTGTCTTAAACTCCACAGACCATGTCATGCTCTCCGTTCCTGCAATAAAATCGCTCAGCCTATCTGTATGCGATTCCAGATAAGACGCATTTGTAGATGATTTCTCCGTCTCTGTCATATACCGGACAATCTGAACCCCCTCTTGTGACTCGTCAATCTCACCATCTGCCACTTCCGCTGCAGAAACAGCGCTTCCGGACACGAACTGCATCATACTGAACATCATGCAAAATGACAGCAGGTACGCAATCCATTGTTTCATTTTTTGTTTCATGCCTCTTCTCCTCTCTATTTTTTCTTTATTAGACATTTATGCAACATCAAAAAAAGTATAAAATCTCAAAAGCCACTATCAGAGCAGCTTTCGAGATTTTCTTTATCATTATTTTACTTTCATCGTAGATTTCAATCCTGCTTTTTTGAAAAGCTTTTTATATTTGGCTTTCTTTGCCTTCGGCACTTTGATCACACATTTTTTATTAACGTTTTTGATCGCTTTCTTTTCCACTTTTGTCAATACATTGGACTGAATCGTAATCTTAGTCAGTTTCGCACATTTCTCAAATGCAGATTTTCCAATCCTTTCTATATTGGCTCCTATCGTTATATTCTTCAGTTTTTTATTGCCTTTGAATGCACCGCTTTCAATTGCTACCACTTTGTATGTCTGGTTATTAAGCTGGATTGTTGCAGGTATAACAACTTTTGTAGACACCTTCGCCGGTTTTGCATAGGAAACCGTTCCGCCTGTGGCAGTTGCTGTTAAAACTTTATAGGAGGCATCCCCATAAGGCTGGATGCTGCCTACTGCCGGAAGGTTAGGTTCATTTTTTACTGGATCTTTTGGTGTCTCTTTTTTCTCTAACTTCATTGTTTTTTCTAAATCCGCCAGAGCTTTTTGCAAGTCTTCCAGGCTTACCTCTTCTTCGCTGTCCATAATCTTCTGCACTGTAGCATATGCCTGTCTTAATGCATTAATAGAAGCTTCTGTATATTCTGCTGCAATGCTGCTCTGCTCTAATTCTGCCAGAATAGATTCTGCTTCAGTCATCTGATTATCCAGATCATCAAGTACTTCTTCTACTTCTTCATCCGGTTCTCCCACTGTGATATCATAATTTGTTCCCTGGCCTACAATATAAATTTTTCCTGTGGCATTTCCTTTTATTACATAGCTGTTTGGAACAGTCTGATAAAAATACCAGCTATTATTATCCTGATTATAACCAGCAGCCCGCGCATTACTATTTGCAAAATTATTCAGGTAATGTGTACCATTTGAAACAGCAAATGAACCGCTCTTATCTAAAATCTGAAGTATTTGAGGCTCAGTACTCATATTTATTTCACAAGATTCTCCTGTTGACGCTTTAAACTCCAGATATTTTCCCTCTTTATCCTGAATCGTATATCCGCCCTCTGTTTTTGTGATTGTCCACAAAGAATCACTTAGATCCGCCGTATCAAAATCTGCCTTCGTCATTTTCCTTCCCAACGGACTTGTTGCATCACTGTCACCAGAGGTTACAATATGGGAGCCATTCCCAATCAGATATTCTCCGTCAGTAAGCGTTTCTACCGGACTATAGGGATAAGGCGCCGTATTATCCTCTATCAGGATAACTTTTCGATTCGTATTCAACTCCGGCCTGTCACCTTTGATAATGATACTTTCTCCTATTTCCAGTGTAATTTCTTTGACATCATTCTTAACTGTAATGAAATAAACCCTGTCTCCTACTTTCACAGAGGTTGTTCCCTCTGCTATTCCTCTGATTTTCATTTTATCTAGTGTTACAGATACCTCTGCAATGGATTCATCCAGATCTGTCGTATCCAAGGCAGCATTGTCTGCAATCGTGTAAGATTTCATATCTCCTATACGAAGCTTAACTGACATATAACTTGACACTTCAGAGATTGCAACAGGAAGATATCTCGTACTTGTTCCGTCTGAAATAACCAACATCTCGCTTGATGCATTATTTTCCAAATCTCCGCTGGTAATTGTCAATTCCCCATCTGCTATGACAACCTGAAGTAATTCATCATTACTGGAAACAACACTCCATTGCGGATTATCTATAGAAGTGAAAACATTTAATTCTACTGAAGAATTTGGTTTCATCTGAATACTTCTTATTTGATTACCTTCCTGATCTTCACACCATGGGCCGCTAGTTATTACTGCATTTTCTCCAACTATAGTTGAAATCGGAATATTGGTATATGTAATCACTGTTCCAGCGCTCTCATACAACAATCCAATAGATCCATCTTTTAATTCTGTCAAACAAGAATATGCATAATAGGCACTTCCATTTACACTGTATTCATAATCCCAGGAAATCGTTCCGTCTTCCTGTACCAAACCTACAAAAAGTTTTCCGGCTGAACGGCTGCCTGTATTGGAAGGCGCTGAGAAAATAATTGCTGTTTTTCCGTCAATTTTCTTAGAATAAGTGATTGCACTAAGCTCACAGCCTAAATTATAAGAGATGCCACTTGGCGTTTTCTTCTCAGACCAGGTTTCGCCCCAATCTTCTGATACATTATATCCACCATGGCGTGTAAAAATATATAATTTGCCGTCTGCTTCTACAATTGCCGCTTCTGAACTCTGCTGTGGCACGGATTCTCCACGTTCCCAGGTCAATCCGCCGTCATCGGAATAGATGCAGGCACTGTTTTTGTCTCCATCCGTATATTCATATGCAGTAAATACGATTCTTCCTGTAGAAGTTACAATCCCACGTCCCGGTCCTACTAAAAGAGTTTTCTCTGTAGGTTTCTTCACTTGAAGAAGAGAGGGAATTGACCAGTTTGCTCCTCCGTCTTCTGATTTGGTCATATATAGATAATCCGTCGGATATACAAGATATGGAGAATTCGCACAGAATAAATTCGTATTATTCTCACCATCTGTTATATTAAAAAAAGCATCTATCGTATATCCTTCCACAATATCTCCACTTGTATTTTCCTTGATTACATAATAAGAACTTTCATTTGCATCTTCTGCAGCATTTCTTTCCAAATGATACGCATAGGTACTGCGGTCATCTCCCGAAAGACGCAGATTTCCGTCTTCATCAAATTCATTTCCAAACATCGGTCTTTTCGGAGCTGTATTAATTGCATAGCCGCCTGGCCACACATCTGCAATTATATAAACGGTTTCCCCATCCGTTGCAATTGCCGGATCGATAAATGCCGTTGAATTTGCACTATACTTGTTTCCATAATCCCCCAGATAATTGGCAAAGGTATAGTTCCAGTTTGTCCCATTGTCTGTAGAACGAGATACAATTGTATCCAGTCCGCAGGCATCTCCACCATGATTCCATCTAGCATCACAAGCTGCCACCAGCGTACCGTTATTTAATGTTACAATACCTGGTATACGGAAGTTAGAACTACCGCCTGTTCCAGATGGAAACGGCTGTCCCTGCGTCGTTCCATCTTCAGGTTTTGTTCCCCATTCAATAGTTGTAATCTCTGCCGCAGCTGTTATGGGCAATGCCGTAACTGTTAAGACAGCGGCAAGCAATCCTGCGAGCATTTGTTTTGCTTTCTTCATCCCATCTTCTCCTTTTATTTTATAATATAATCTAGAGAATGTTCTCCTTTCATTCCCTAAATTTGTCTTTTATTTTATCATCTTCTGCTTTGAACTGCAAGCAGTATTCCATGCGGCAGGATTAAGGAAATCCAAAAGGATACCTCTATGCCATGCGACAACTTAAAGAAATTTTAAATTGTATTTCTTTCGTCGGCAGGCTATAATTTCATTAAAATAATCTGAACTGAAGGTACATTTTAGCAAACATTATGGGAGGTATTGATATGGGAAATACAGTGATCAAAATGAAGGGATGTCATACCACTGACCTAAAAAATCTCGCCTGGATCTTAAAAAGAGAGATCAACGCAGACTTGGTTTCGGAAAGCTGCCAGGAATTTGACAAAACAACTGTGATTCTGCTTTGCTTTGAAAAGTTTTATTGGCGTGTCGGCAGTTATGCAAGCCTGACCGTTATGCTTACCGAATATGAATCTCAACAGACCGCAGATATTATCGGTTTCGGCGGTGGAAGTGGAATGATTAATATCAGCTACGGCGCCAATTCTAATTTTGCTAATATTGCAAGAAAACTGCTTGCAGAACACGGGTTTCAGTAAAATGTAGACAAATTTTAGGCAATAAAGCAGTAAAAAACCTCCGAACGTATGCCCATACAATCGGAGGTTTTCTTTATTTTAAGCAAACACGCCAAATACCATTTTACTGGCTATGCCCATAATGATGCCTGCTAACAGCACGCCTAACATCACGGCTGTAATGCTGGATTTAAAATCCATATCCAAGATACTTGCTGCAAGGGTTCCTGTCCATGCCCCTGTGCCGGGCACCGGGATTCCTACGAACAACAGAAGTGCCAGAAAAAGTCCTCTTCCTGCTTTTTCCTGCAGCTTTTGTCCGCCCTTCTCTCCTTTTTCCAGGCAGAAGGTAAAAAATCTGCCGATCACCGGTTTATCTGCTCCCCATTCCAAAACCTTTCTGGCAAACAGATAAATAATCGGAACCGGAAGCATATTTCCGATAATACAAACGATATAGGACTGCAGAAACGGCAGTTTCAGCCCCTCCGCAATCGGAATGGCTCCCCTTAGCTCAACCAGCGGAACCATTGAGATCAGAAAAATGTAAAAATATTTCTTTAACATTACATACTCCTATTCTTTGACATATTGCCCAAGGAACGCAAACAAAGCCTCCATTTCT
>CAYQRG010000019.1:0-1764 GCA_964419645.1 uncultured Eubacterium sp. | reverse complement strand
GTAATCCGCAAATAATTCTGAATACGCTTCGGATGTTTAAAATGACGGACATAAATGCCTGCTTCTTTTAATGCTTCAAAAAGTTCTTCTGCGTGGTATTTCGGATGCGTTACAAACAAAAAATTAGCCCTGGAATCGGTAAACTCAAATCCCAATCTGCGAAACTCTGTTTTCGCCCATTCTCTTGTTTCTATAATTCTGTGAATGCACTGTTCAAAATATGCACGGTCACGCACAGCCTCTACGCCTGAAACAATGGCTGCCTGATTCATGGTATAAGAATTGAAAGAATATTTGCAGTCGTTGATATACCGAATCAGCTTAGGATTTCCAAATAAAAATCCAATCCGCATGCCTGCCATGGAACGTGATTTGCTGAAGGTTTGGGAAATCAGCAGGTTGTCGTATTTTTCCAGCAAAGGAAGCGCCGACTCTCCTCCAAAATCAATATATGCCTCATCCACAATAACAATGACATCGGAATTACTGCGGATAATTTCTTCGATCTCTGCCAGAGGTTTCAGCACGCCTGTGGGAGCATTGGGATTCGGAAATACAATGCCTCCGTTTTCCTTCCGGTAATCTTCGGTACGGATACAAAACGCTTCATCTAACGGCTGTGTCTCATAAGGAATGCGGAACAGCTCTGCCCACACATCATAAAAAGAATAGGTAATATCCGGAAACAGAATCGGTTTTTCGGAGTTAAAGCAGGTCAAAAAAGCCATTGCCAGCACATCATCCGAACCAACACCCACAAATACCTGCCCGGGTTCCACCCCATAAAACTCTGCGATTGCATTTACCAGAGCAGATACGGACGGATCGGGATAACGCCGCAGCGAATCGGCATCCAGACCGGTAAGGGCTTTTACCACTCCCGGCGCAGGGGGATACGGATTCTCATTTGTATTTAATTTGATGATTCCGGATGACTGGGGCTGCTCGCCCGGTACATAGGGAACTACCTTACGAATATTTTCTTCCCATGCTCTCATGCTCTTTTTCTCCTGTCTGATTCCTTTATGCCGGCTATTCCCCTAAATGATATTCTTTTGCCAGTTTTGCAAAAGCTTCCAGGGAACGATTGATCTTTTCATTGGAAATGCAATAAGCAAGACGGACATAACCGCCGCATCCGAATGCGCTTCCCTTTACCAGAATCAGATTGTATTTCTTGGCTGCTGCAACAAATTCCGCCTCGTCTTCCACCGGAGACTTCAGCCAGAGATAAAAAGCTCCCTGGGGTTTGATGCAGGTAAAGCCCAGTTTTTTCAATCCTTCATATAAATCTTTTCTGTTTTTATCGTAAAATTCCAGATTTGTTTTTTCATTTACGCAGCCTGCCACTACTTTCTGCATCAGAGACGGCGCATTGACAAATCCCAGTGTCCGGTTGGCAACTTCGATTCCAGCCAGCAGATCTTTTGCGTCATCCGCCTCGTTTGGCACGGCAATATAGCCTATACGCTCTCCCGGAAGGGATAAAGATTTGCTGAAAGAGTAGCCTACAATTGTATTGTGATAATATTTCGTCAGGAAATTTTCTTCTGCTCCATCGTAGATCAATTCACGATAAGGTTCATCGGAAATTAAGTAAATTTCTTTTTGATACTCTTTTTCCTTTTGAAGTAAAATTTCCGCTATTTTTTTCATCGTCTCATCAGAATAAATCACACCGGTAGGATTGTTGGGCGTGTTGACGAGAACTGCTTTTGTTTTCTCTGTAAATGCTGCCTCAAAAGCGGCAAGATCCGGCTGAAA
>CAYQRG010000018.1:0-17230 GCA_964419645.1 uncultured Eubacterium sp. | reverse complement strand
TCCGATCGTTGAGACACAGGCGGGAGATGTATCTGCATATATTCCGACGAATGTGATTTCGATTACAGATGGTCAGATTTTCTTGGAGAGTGATTTGTTTTTTGCAGGTATGAGACCGGCGGTCAATGTGGGACTTTCTGTATCCCGTGTTGGTGGCGCAGCGCAGACAAAGGCTATGAAGAAAGCGTCGGGAAGTATCCGTATTGATTTGGCACAGTATCGAGAGATGGAAGTATTTACCCAGTTCAGCTCTGATCTGGATGATGTGACGAAAGAGCAGCTCCAGTATGGAAAGGGGCTTCTGGAATTATTAAAGCAGCCGTTGTGTGAGCCGATGTCTCTTCATGAGCAGGTGATTACACTTTGTGCAGCAAATAACCGTGTCTTTTTAAAGCTTCGGGTGAACGAGATCAAGCAGTTTCAGCGGGATATGCTGAAGTGGATGGATGAGCAGTATCCGGAGTTGGGAGAGGAAATTGAGAGAATGCAGGCGATTGATGAGGTTCTGATAGAGAAAGTCGTTGCTGCAGCAAAGGAATATAAAGAGCAGGTGATGAGAAGATATGGCAGGTCTTCGTGAAATTAAGAGTCGTATCAAAAGTATCGAGGATACAAAAAAGATCACAAGCGCCATGTACATGATTTCTTCCACGAAGATGAAAAGGGCCAGACAGACACTGGAAGCAACGGAACCGTATTTTTATATGCTTCAGTCGACTATAGACCGAATCCTTCGGCATATTCCGTCGGATATGGAACATATATATTTTGGAAATCCGGATGTCTCCCAGCGCAAAATCGGCCTTCTGGTGATTACCGACGACAAGGGACTTGCAGGTTCTTATAATAATAACATCCTGAGGGTGGCGCAGAATTTTTTGGATCAGAAGGAAAATCAGGTGGCACTTTTTGTGGTGGGAGAGCTGGGGCGTCAGTATTTTGCAACGAGGCGTATCCCGATACAGGAAAATTTTCAGTATACGGTGCAGAATCCGACCTTTAACAGGGCACGCTGGATCAGTGAGATTTTGCTGGAAAAGTATCGGTCTGGAGAGATCAACGAGCTTCACGTGCTTTACACTCGTATGGAGAACAGTATGCAGAGTGTGGTTGAGGATGAAAGAGTGCTGCCCCTTAGACGGCTTTCTGCTGCGGAGGTTCCTGTGGATGTGTATCATGAGGACTTTTTATTGTTGCCATCGGCAGAGAAAGCAATTGATACGATCATTCCCAATGCGATAACTGGTTTTATCTATGGTACGCTGGTGGAGTCATACTGTGCTGCGCACAATGCCCGGATGATGGCTATGGAATCAGCGACCAACAGTGCGGATGAACTGTTGCATGAGCTTAAGATCATGTATAACCGCGCAAGACAGTCAGAGATCACGCAGGAGATCACGGAAGTGAGTGGTGGCGCAAAAGCCCAGCGGATGAGACGAAAAAGGAAATAAAATAACAGGAGAGATATGTGTGATGGAAAAAGGAAAGATCATACAGGTGTCTGGCCCGGTAGTGGATGTGTTTTTTGAAAAGGGCAGTCTCCCTCATATAAAAGATGCACTTACGGTCAAAAATGAAGAAAACGAGTATGTGTTGGAAGTGGCAAAACACATGGGAGATCGTGTGGTACGTTGTATCACGTTATCTGCAAGTGAAGGCCTCTGCCGTGATATGGAAGTGACATGTACCGGAGCCGGGATCATGGTGCCGGTGGGAGATCAAATACTTGGGAGACTTTTTAATGTGATTGGACAGACGGTGGATGGAGGAGGCGAGATTGAAGATGCCAAGAGGTGGTGTATCCACCAAGATCCCCCGTCTTTTGAGGATCAGAGTCCTGTAGTGGAGATTTTAGAAACCGGTATTAAGGTCATTGATCTTCTGGCGCCGTATGCAAAGGGAGGCAAGATCGGCCTGTTCGGTGGTGCCGGAGTAGGCAAGACGGTTTTGATCCAGGAGCTGATTCGGAATATTGCAACTGAACACGGCGGGTATTCCATATTTACGGGAGTCGGAGAGCGTTCCCGTGAAGGAAATGATCTGTGGAGTGAGATGAAAGAATCCGGTGTACTGGAGAAGACGGCACTGGTATTTGGTCAGATGAATGAACCGCCCGGGGTACGTATGCGTGTGGCACAGACCGGGCTTACCATGGCGGAATATTTCCGTGACGAGATGAACCAGGATGTGCTTCTGTTTATCGACAATATCTTCCGTTTTGTGCAGGCAGGCTCTGAAGTGTCTACACTGCTTGGGCGTATGCCTTCGGCCGTAGGCTATCAGCCTACACTGGCAACAGAGATGGGAGAATTGCAGGAGAGGATTACATCTACCAAAAATGGTTCTGTCACTTCGGTCCAGGCAGTTTATGTGCCGGCGGATGATTTGACCGATCCGGCTCCGGCGACCACATTTGCCCATTTGGATGCCACGACGGTTCTTTCCAGGAAGATCGTGGAACAGGGAATCTACCCGGCGGTGGATCCGCTGGAATCCTCTTCCCGTATCTTGGAGGCTGATGTGGTAGGCGAAGAACACTACGAGACTGCGCGGAAAGTACAGGAAATGCTCCAGAAATACAAGGAACTGCAGGATATCATCGCGATTCTCGGCATGGAGGAGCTGTCGGATTATGATAAAAAAATCGTCAGCCGGGCAAGAAAGATTCAGCGTTTTCTGTCCCAGCCTTTCCATGTGGCGGAGAATTTCACCGGTGTTCCGGGAAAATATGTTTCTCTGAAGGATACGATCAAAGGGTTTAAGGCGATTATCTCAGGAGAGATGGACCAGTATCCGGAGGCGGCATTTTTCAATGTAGGGACGATTGAAGAAGTTGTGGAGAAAGCGAAGACCATGGCGGTCTCTGTACAGGGGTAATAGCGATGGCAGTATTTCATTTGAAAATTATAAGCAGCCGGCGGGTATTCTATGATGGTCCCTGCCATTGCCTGATCATACCGGCACTGGACGGAGAACGGGCGATCATGGCGCATCACGAAGAGATGATCGCTGCGATCCAGACCGGAGAGATGCGGCTGCAGAAGGAAGAAAACGGAGACTGGCAGTATGCGATAGTCGGACAGGGATTTTGTCAGGTTGCCCACAACCGTGCCACGCTTCTGGCAGATGAGGTGGAATTGCCGGAGGAACTGGATGTGCTTCGTGCCCAGGAGGAACTGGAAAATGCTAAAGAACAGATGCGGCAGAAGCAGAGCGCAAGGGAATACCATATGACTCAGGCTGCCATGGCCAGGGCATTGGTGAGGCTCAAAGAGGCAGAAAGGTTTTCGGGAATGGCGGATAGACGGCGGAGCGAGCCTGGGAATATAAGATAAAAGGGGAGTCAGTATCTTAGACATTCATTTATGTTTGGGATGCTGATTTTTTATACGATATACTTTAACCTGTACTGGAACACACAGTGACCTGTTTGGAAAATAACAACGTGATTCAACAATAGGTATTGAAAATTAAAGTTTTTAGGTTTTAAAATAAGCGGATTCATGTTATACTGAACTAAATATGCAATACAAAAATGGGTTAGTAAAAACGAAAGGAGAATGGCTATGTCAAATATGCCGGCAAAAGAAGTTTTAGAACGTGTTTATGGGGAAAGTGAGAAAAGCGGAGCAAGATTTCTGCATCTCTCCGAACGGTTTACAGAGAATTTTGGAGAAGCAGATGTAGAATTTTTTACATCACCGGGCAGGACAGAGATGATTGGAAATCATACGGATCACAACGGAGGTAAGATCGTAGCTGCAAGCATCAGCCTGGATACAATCGGAGCAGCAGCAGCAAACAATACCGGTATGATACGTATCCGCAGTGAGGGATATGATCTGATTGAGATCGAGATTGCGGCGGCATCTTCCGTAGAAAAGAAATCCGGAACAAAAGCATTGCTTGCAGGTATGGTAGAGGCAATCGGCAAATTCGGATATAAAGTGGAAGGATTTGACGCTTATGTGACAACAGAAGTCATTGCAGCAGCAGGAGTAAGTTCTTCCGCATCTTTTGAAATGCTGTTTTGCGCAATGGTAAATGCGCTGTTTAACGATAACCAGATTCCGTTAGGAGACTGTGCAAGAATCGGACAGTATGCAGAGAATAATTTCTGGATGAAATCTTCCGGACTTATGGATCAGATGGCATGCGCAGCAGGCGGCGCAATTCTTTTGGATTTCAAAGATGACATTAAATTCGATAAGATTGAGGCATCTTTTGATGCGTTAGGATATGATATGGTAATCGTCAATACCGGAAAGGGACATGGAGATTTGAGTGATGAGTATTCCGCAGTTCCCGGAGAGATGTATCAGGTTGCAGGAGCTCTTGGAGTGAAACGCCTTTGCGAAAGTTCCATGGAAGAATTTTTAGCAAAAATTCCGGAGATTGAAAAAGTATTAAACAATGACAGGGCAATTATGCGGGCACTGCATTTCTATGAAGAAAACAGAAGAGTAGAAGAGGCAGCCGAGGCGCTTACTGCCGGAGACGGCAAAGCAGTTCTTCGCCTTCTGACAGAATCCGGCAATTCTTCCTGGAAGTGGCTGCAGAACTGTATGTCAAAATCTAATGAAAAAGACCAGAAAGTTGCCCTTACCCTTGCCCTGACAGAGCTGTATTTGAGCAAAATCAAAGACGGATGCTGCAGAGTGCATGGCGGAGGATTTGCTGGCGTAATTCTTGCGGTAGTTCCAAAAGATAAGACAAACGATTATGTAGACTACATAGCTGCATTTGTAGGAAAAGACAATGTATATCCGATGCAGATCCGCCAGACAGGCGCAGTAAGCCTGGGTAAATAAATTTTTCCCAGGGAAATATATAGCTGAGAAAATGAGATAAGCAGAGCTGTTGCAATATGGATTGAGTGAAATCATCCATAAAGCAGCAGCTCTTTTTACGTCTGAAATCAAAGCAGGATAAAAAATCTGGTTCCGCCGCCCGGCGTATCCGTTACAAGAATTTTTCCGCCATGGGCGTCAATGATTTCCTTTGCGATGCTAAGCCCCAGACCGAAATGGCTTTTTTCGGAACGGGCTTTATCTGCCCGGTAAAAGCGGTCAAAAATATGAGGCTTGTCTTCTTCGGCAATACCTGCCCCGTTATCCTCTGTCATAATCCAAAAGACAGAGTCACTGTAGGATAAAGAGAGTTTTACATATCCGCCAGAGAATCCGTAGCTTAGGGCATTGGAAATGAAAATGCCAAGTACCTGCTGGATTCGTTCTCCGTCACAAACACAGTTCGGAATGGATTCCTCCGGAAGTTCAATCTGAATGTCTATGTGATACTCTTTGGCCAGAGGTTCAAAGGATTCACAGGTATTGAGTAAAAGGGTATCCAATTCTGTGGGTTCCTTGTTCAGATTGAAACGTCCGGTATCGGTCCGGTTTAGCAGCAAAAGATCATCTGCCAGTGTGGATAAACGGAGGGATTCTTCTTCCGCGATTCGGAAAAAATGTTCCTTTTTCTCATCCTCCGCGGATTTTGCGGCGGAAATGGCAGAGCTGATAACGGCTATCGGCGTCCGCAGCTCATGAGAGGCGGCAGCGATAAACGCCGTCTGTTTTTTTCTGGCTTCTATAATAGGAGTGATCAATTTTCCCGTAAAATAATAGGAAAAGAGCAGCAGGATAAAAATACTGATGATATTCAGCGCCAGAAAGCGAAAACGCTGTCTTGTGAGCTGTTCCACAAGAGGCTGTCTGGAGGAAAGAATGATGCCTGTTAAAATGCCGTTGTTTTTGCGGATATTGAATATGGAGGCATGATAGCTTTCTGTTTTGTCTACAGAAAAAGAAAATTCCTGATGCGCGGCAGAATAGCTGGAACCGTTTGCCAGTTTGGGAAAAGATTTTTCTGCGTATTGTTTCGCTTTTTCAATGAGGGAAAGCTCTTTTTTGGAAAGTACGATCTGATTGTGGGAAAGGGGAATGCCGTTATCATAAAAAGCCAGAATAAAATCCTGGTCTGCCGATGTTTTGGCCAGATACTCCCAGCTTATGTCGTTTTGCTGTTCCAAATTGGAAATCAGAGAGCTGGCTTTTGAAGAGAATGTCAGAAAATGGTTCTGGGAGAGTTCCTTTTCGGACATATACAGATAGCTTATGGACATGATGATTAATATGGCGCCTGCAATTCCGGTAAAAAGAAGCGTCAGGCGTCTGTGCAGTTTTTTATACATGGGAAATATCCTCCAGATGATAGCCGATTCCCCGGACAGTGCGGATAGAAACGCACCTGCTGACGGATTTTAAACGGCGGCGGATGAAATGCATATAATTGTCCAGATTGCCTTCCTCCACATCGGAATCCAGTCCCCAGACTTTGGACAGCAGCGTGTTTCTGGGAATAGTCTGGGTGGGATTGCTTAAAAATATTTTAAGCAGGGAGCCTTCTTTTTTGGAAAGGGTACATTTTCCGATGGGGCCGGAAAGCTGGCTGGTTATGGGATCATATGTGATATCGCCGAAGGAAAGGGTGTCTTTTGCCTGATATTGCCTTGGCCTGCGGCAGATGCTGCGGATACGGGCAAGAAGTTCTTCAAAGGCAAAAGGCTTGACCAGATAGTCGTCGGCGCCGGAATCCAGGCCTGTGATCTTATCCTGCAGCTCGCCTAAGGCAGTCAGCAGGATAACGGGGGTTTCGCTGCCCGAACTGCGTATTTTTTTCAGCAAAGTAACGCCATCGATCAAAGGAAGCATCCGGTCTAACAGGATCAGATCGTGAATGTTTTCTTCCATATAATAAAGCGCATCTTCTCCGTTGTCACAGGTATCTACGGTAAAGCCTTCTTTATTAAGCTGAAAAGAGAGGGTTTCTAAAAGGTTTTTGTCGTCTTCCACAAGCAGTATCCGCATAGAGCCTCCTTAAATTTGATGTTATATAGTTACTATTTACGGCTCAGGAATGCGCATAAGCCGCGCATTCCGTGAGAACATGATACAGGTTATATAAAATAGTATTCCCTTCGGGTATCCCGGTATGCCCTTCGGCAGCAATAAAGAATACCTTCCGAGAGGCTTTTCAAGTATATCATGTTAAGCTTTAATGAATCTCTAAAAATAAATTCAATTTTGTTTTGATTATAGGGTAAAAATGATTTTATTCAATATTGAGACCGGGCGGTCAGATAATATTTATTTGCAAACTATATACGCTCAGACAAATATGGAAAATAAATTTTATTTTTTTAGATACAAATTAAAGATTCGGTTGATACACTGGTACAGTGCTTGATAAAGAAGCGTAACAAAAACCATAGGTTGAATAGGTAAGTGATTAGATTTAAGCACGACTGATTGGCTTGTTGCCCACAGAAATAACTAATGTATACAGGAGGTTATAATGAAAACAAAAAAATGGAAACGCACAGCCGCAGCGCTGTTAGCCGGAATATTTGTAATCGGAGCCGCAGGATGCGGTGGAAATGACAATGAACAGACATCAGGAGAAGATGTATCTTCTACGGAAAATTCCGGAGGGGAAGTTGCAAAGGGAAGATACGTGGAAACGATGAAAGATACGCCGGAAGGGGTAAGCACGATACAGGATATGGTAAGGCTTGCCGACGGCAGTGTGGCATTTATTGATGAAGATACCGGAAAAATGCATATTACAAAAGACAACGGAGACACCTGGGAAGAAAAGGCTCTGCCGTCTCTGGAAGAGAAATGCGTTATCGAAGAGCTTGATATTACGAGTAAGGCAATTGCGCCGGATGGCAGCGTTTTTTATTCTTATGTAGATTGGAATGCGGATTACAATGCAGAGGATTCTTCTGTAACGGAACATTATTTTTATATTGATAAAGACGGAAACAGTTCAGAGCTTACGTTGACAGATGAAACTAAAAGCTTTAATTTTTACCTTTCCGATGCTGTGTTTATCGGAGATAAAATGTTAGCAGGGGTTTTAAACGGCGGTTCGGTATATCAGATTGATCTGGAAACAGGCATCGTCAGTTCCATGGGAGTGCCGGAGGCAGAAATGCAGCAGCTTTTTTCGGCAGGAGACTATCTGTTGTCTTCGGAGCAGGTGTATCAGATTTCTACTAAGAGTGCAGTAGAGGATACTGCGCTGACGGATTTTATTCAGGGCGAAACAAAGGGTACGACAAAAATGGCCGCTTGCCTTGACAGTGAAGAAAATACATTGTATCTGGCGTCTGCCAGCGGATTGTACAGCCATGTAATGGGCGGCAGTACCATGGAAAAGCTTTTAGACGGCGGTCTCTGCGCACTGGGAGATCCCACGAAACAGGCAACGGCAATTCTGAAAAATGAGGGTGGAAGTTTTCTGATCGCCTATGACGACGGGGAAATTGATTTGTACGTCTATGATAAGGAAGCGCCTGCCGTACCGGCGCAGCAGATCAGTATTTACAGCCTGGAACAGAATGTGACGGTGAGCAGAGCAATCAGCATGTTTCGTAAAAGCAATCCGGATGTATATGTCAAACAGGAAATTGGTCTATCCGGGGATTACGGTATGACAAAAGAAGATGCGATCCGCAATTTAAATACACGCCTTCTGGCAGGAGAAGGACCGGATATTTTGTTTTTGGACGAACTGCCTATGGATTCTTATATTGAAAAAGGCATCCTGGCGGATTTAAGTGAGATGACAGAAGAAATGGAGAAAAACGGCGCTTATTTCTCTAATATTTTAAAAGCGTATCAGAACGAAGAAGGTTTGTATGCAGTTCCGGTTCGTTTCCGGATACCGGTTTTGATCGGAGAAAAAGGTAAAGTAGGAGATGTGAAAGATATCTCTGCGCTGGCAGATGCAGTAAGAAGTTCAAGAGAAGAACATCCAGACAGCAATACGATTTTGGGCACCTATACGGCAGAGGAGCTTTTGAAGCGTCTGTATGAGGTTGTCTGCACTGGTTTAAAAGATGGGGAAAAACCGGATAGAGAGGCAATTTTGGAGTTTTTGAACAAAGCAGACGAGATTTATCAGGAAGAACAGAAAAACATAACGTCTGATGTGCTTCAAATGCATAATAATACGCTTACCTGGATGGAAGAGTACGGTACTTTGGAAGAGTATGAAAATCTCACGATAGATGCTTCCGCAGCAATGGATTTTATGTCCGGCGATCAGTTTTTCATGATTGGAAAATTAAGCGGCATGGATGATTTTAAAATGTTAGAGAGCATTCCGAAAAATAAAGATACGTTTGGATATCAGCTTATAAACGGAGCGGCCGGAACCGTTTTTTCTCCAAACGGCATCGCGGGAATCAATGATCAGTCAAAAGAAAAAGAACTTGCGATTTTATTTTTACAGGAGCTGCTGGGTGAGGATGTACAGAAATCGGATTTATCCGACGGATTCCCGGTAAATGCCGATGCCTGGGAAACATTTACGGAAAATCCAAGGCCAAGTGAGCAGCTTGGATTTACGGCATCTGTAGTGTCGGAAGAAGGCGGTGTGGAAAACATAGTTAATTTTGATGTTGTATGGCCGTCAGAAGAACAGCTTTCTGCTATGAAGGAACAGATTGAAACACTGGTGCAGCCCTCGTTATCTGACAGTATTATTTTTGATGCAGTTATAGAAGGCGGCGTGAAGGTCTTAGAAGGCAGTCTGACAGTAGATGAGGGATGTGATGAAATTGTACAAAAAGTGGAGCTCTATCTGGCAGAGTAAGCAGTTATTTTTATTGCCCAGCATGGCGGGGGTTTTCCTATTTGCCGTGCTTCCCTTTGGAAATATGCTGATTCAGTCCTTTTCAGGCGGCCTTACCAACTATAAAGCGGTTTTGGGAAATGAAGCATTTCATCTTGCAGTAAAAAATACCTGCCGATTTGTAGGCGTTGGAATTCCTTTGTTGCTGCTTCTATCCTTTGCGGCAGCACTGGGGATTTACAAAAGCAAATGGATGCGGTTTTTAAAATCCGTTTATTTGCTGCCTATGGCAGTTCCCACGGCAGTTGTGGTGCTGATCTGGAAAGTGTTTTTCCATAAAGCCGGCATCGCCAATCAGATTCTCGCTTTTTTTCACATCGGAGCGATTGACTGGATGTCTACCAATGCGGCCTTTGCCGTTCTGGTGATCAGCTATATCTGGAAGAATCTGGGCTATACCATTATTCTCTGGATTGCGGGAATGGCAGCGATCCCGGACAGCATTATGGAGGCAGCCAGGGTAGACGGGGCAACACAGGGGCAGTGTGTGCGTTATATGGTTCTGCCCCAGCTAAAACCTGTTTTTTATACAATTACAATGCTTTCCTTTTTGAATTCCTTTAAGGTGTTTCGGGAGGCGTATCTGGTGGCAGGAGCCTATCCTCAAAAAAGTATTTATCTGCTGCAGCATTTGTTCAATAACTGGTTTACGAATTTGGAGATTGACAAAATGTCCTCTGCAGCCGTGCTTTTGGCAGTCTTTTTTGCCCTCTGCTCACTGTCTATGAAAAATTTGTGGGAAAAGGAGGATGTGTACTGATGCGGTTGAAACTGTTTCGTGGATTTTTATTTTTGTTTGGAATCATCATCTGTCTGCCGATCATTGCGGTCGTATTAGGTTCCCTGAAAAGCAGTAGAGAGCTTTCGGATGCATTATCTGCCATTATTGGAATTACAGGTGGCACCATACAGTGGCATTTGCTGCCGTTGTATCCTACAGGCATGCATTTTGTGAAACTGCTTTTTTATACGCCGGAATTTTTTACGGTATTTTGGAATTCCATAAAGCTGGTGGGATGCATTCTATTGGGCCAGATGTTTGTGGCAATTCCTGCGGCATTTGGATTTTCCAGATTTTCCTTTCGGGGAAAACATGCGCTGTTTCTTTCTTATGTCATTTTAATGCTCATGCCCTTTAGCGTTTTGATGCTGCCCTCGTATCTTGTATTAAACGGCATGCATCTGATGAATACCCACTGGGCAATTATTCTTCCGGCAGTTTTTTCCACCTTTCCCGTGTTTCTTATGTACCGGGGATTTGCGGCAATTCCAAAAGAGCTGTATGAAGCTGCCAAAATAGACGGCGCCGGAGACTGGCAGACATTTATCCGGATTGGGCTTCCCCTTGGTTCGCCGGGGATTCTCTCGGCTCTTGTGCTGGGGTTTTTGGAGTATTGGAATATGGTGGAACAACCGCTGGCATTTTTGGAGGATCTTTCTCTCTGGCCGTTGTCACTGTATCTGCCGGAAATTGATTTAAGACGGGCGGGAATGGCTCTGGCGGCTTCGGTGATCACACTGATCCCTGCGGTATTTGTATTTTTTATGGGGCAGGATTATCTGGAATCCGGAATTACCGCCTCAGGAATGAAGGAGTAGGAAATGAGGAAACAGAAAGAACGGGCAGCGTGGTATTTTGGGTTGTTTCTGGTGTTTATGCTGATCTGTACGATTGTATCCAGAGGAATATACGCAAGCCGGATGCCCAAAGTGACGGCAGGAACTATAGAGGCAAAAACACTGGTGCGTGAAATTAAGGCAAACGGCACAGTTGTGACAAAGGAAGAAGTTCCGGTAGTGACAGAAGCAGGTGTTCTGGTAGAAAAAGTCTGCGTCGTAGAGGGACAGAAAGTAGAGCCGGGGGATCTGCTGTTTCAGGTAGAAACGGAGGATCTGAAACGGCTTCTGCAGCAGGCGGATGTGCAGATTCAGACGGAAGAGGCAAAGCTGGCGGAGCTGAATGCCAGCGGCAGTACGGCAGTGAACCGTGCCAGCCAGGATTTACAGGATGTGACAAATACCACATCTGGGGATGTCAGCCGTGCGGAAGAGGCTTATCAGTCGGCAGTACGGGAAAGGGATTCCTTTCCTTCTGAAGAAGAATATAAAAAGAGGGCGTACAAAAAGGACGCCGAATATCAGAAACTATGGAAAACTTCCCAGAAAAAGGCGGCAACAAAAGAAGATAAAAATGCTTTTTCCAATTATAAGAAAAGCATTGACGCGAGTCTTTCCGAAAGCTACGCTCAGGAGAAAGCAGCTCTTGAGGCCGCTGTGGCAGAAAGAGAAGCGGAATTAAGCGCGGCAAATGCAAGCCGCAGCGAGACGATTAAGCAGGCGCAGAGAGCTTTAGAGGACGCAAAAAGCGGAAGCGGTGAAAGCGGCGCGAAAAAGGAGCAGCAAAACCAGATTGCGCTGTTAAAAGAAAACCGCGAGCGGCTTTCTAAGCTGCAGCAGGCGGAAGGTCAAATCTTCTGCGAAATATCCGGCTATGTCGGCAGGATATCGGTCCGGGCAGGCGAGCGGACGACAGACTCTTCCGCGCTGGTGTTAAGTGACGCCAACGGAGAAAAGCTGTTTCAGGCGGTGCTGCCCCAGGAAGAAAAAGCTTATCTTGTGCCGGGGGATAAAATCAGTATTACTTTTCCCAATGGAGGAAAGCAGCTTTTTGGGATTCCCATTGAAGCAGTGGGAGATTTAGAAGACGGAAGTTGTCAGATCACTGCGAAAATTTCAGATCCCCAGGTGACGATCGGACAGACGGCAGAAATGAATTTGAACAAAGAAATCGGAAGATATGAATGCAGCCTTCCCCTATCTGCATTGTACCAGGACAACAGTTCCGATTATGTGTTTTTGATTGAGGAAAAGAATACAATTCTTGGCGTAGAAATGACGGCGAGGAAGCAGAAGGTGAAAGTGATTGATAAGGATGCTTCTTATGCTGCATTGGAAATGGATGCTTTTACAGAGGAGGATAAGATTATTATAGAAACGGATAAGGATGTCAAAGACGGGACGCGGGTGCGGCCGGTGGAGGAATAAAAAGCACAGCGGATAAGCAGTTGATGAAGGCGTATGGAATATCAAAACCATACGCCTTTTGTTCATCTGCATATAATAAAATGATAAAATAGCCTATATTACACAAAAAAGAAAGTCATAGAAGGGTGCTTATAAAATGCAAAAAAAAGCATTATAGACTTGATTTTCATTTGTCAAAGGGGTAAATTATTGTGGGAGTGTGAGAGCATATGTATATCATATTTTTATTCGTATGGATTTTGTTAAACGGGCAGCTGACAGTGGAGACTGCCTGTGTTGGAATTGTTATTGCAGGAGTCATGTACGCATTTGTATGTAAATTTTTGGGCTATTCTCCGGAAAAGGATTTGCTTTTGTTCCGGAAACTGCCGTATATCTTTGCGTATATCCTGATTTTGATCTGGGAAATTATCAAGGCAAATATGGATGCGATACGGTTAGCGCTCAGTTTCCGCAATGAGGTGGATCCTGTGATTGTAAAGTTTCGGACGGATTTGAAATCCAAAACGGCAAGAGTCGTGTTGGCCAATTCCATTACATTGACGCCGGGAACCATTACCGTTGCTTTGGAAGGGGATGAACTGATCGTGCATGCGCTGGATGAAGAATTAGTGGAAGGCATTGATGAGAGCATATTTGTCCGGATGCTTCGCAAAATGGAAGCCATGGATGAAAAAATCCTTATAAAAAGGGGGAGACGTCATGAATAGTGGAATTGCATCAATCGAACAGGCCTATCACATTTTGTTTACAGTATTTTTGGTTATTCTGGCGCTTCTGTTTTTGATGTGTCTGATCCGGGCCATAATCGGGCCGAGAATGGCGGACCGTCTGGTGGCGGTGAATATGATGGGAACTATGGTTATAGTGGCGATTGCGATTCTGGCGGTTATGAAACAGGAAGGATATCTGGTGGATATCTGCCTGATTTATGCCATGATTAGTTTTCTGGCAGTCGTTATATTGGCAAAAGTATACATGGGCGTATACATGGAATGGAAGAGCAAGGAAGGTGAGAAATTTGGCGGTTATTGAATGGATTCGTTTTTTCCTGTCAGCAGGATTTCTTCTGTTTGGAATGTCGATTTTTTTCCTGGAGGTATTCGGGACCTATCGTTTTAAATATGTATTAAACCGTATGCAGATTGCGGCTACCGGAGATACCCTTGGCATTGGACTTTCTTTGCTTGGGCTTATGATTGCAAATGGCTTAAACTGGACAACGGCAAAACTTGCATTGGTGATTGTATTTTTGTGGTGCGCTTCTCCGGTGTCTTCCCATATGATATCCCGTCTACAGATGTTCACCGATAAGCGGATACTGGACCACTGTCATATTGTTATGATTCGCAGGAACCGGAAGAATAAGGGAGGGAAACGGAAAGATGCAGATATTTAATGTGATTTTGCTGGGTTTTTTAGTGGTGTGCGCCGTTTCGGTCAGTTTTTCCAAAAATCTTTTGAATTCTATTTTGATTTATATGTCCTACAGTCTGATTATGTCAATTATCTGGATTCTTCTGGAATCTCCGGATTTGGCGATTACAGAAGCGGCTGTAGGGGCGGGAGTGACAAGCGTTTTGTTTTTTGTCACACTGAAAAAAATCCATGCGCTGCAGCAGGCGCCCGAAGAGGAGGAAAACGATGAGCCATATCAGGAAACAGAATGAGTATGAAAAAATGCCTGCTTTTCATTTCTTCCGCTGGTTAGGAGGAGAAAAGGACGCTTTTGTAGGAAATATGGAAATGCGTCCCCAGAAGGAATATGTGGAAGAAGAAGCCACTATACAAGAGCGGATGCGGGACAGACAGCAGGCAATGACAGAAGTATACGACCACACCCACAATAAGGAACTGATCTTTTTTAATAGGCTGTATAAGGCTTTGAGTGTTATTTTTTGCATTGCGATTGCGGCTGTTTTGATTTATGCCATTTCTTATCTTCCTTCGGTAGGGGAAGCGGATAAACCCACCAACAATATCGTATCGGAAACCTATATCAAAGACGGCCATAAGGATACGGGAGCGGTGAATGTTGTTACGGCAATGATTTTATCTTACCGTGGATTTGATACCTTTGGCGAGACGACGGTATTATTTATCGCTACCTGCTGCGTTACCATTATGCTTATGGTGGATAAAGATAAAATCCGTGAAAACAAGGATTCCAATGACCGTGGATTTGAACCGAGAAATGACGCCATTTTACAGACGGTGGCATCGTTATTGGTTCCCATGGCATTTCTTTTTGGAATTTACAGTATTTTAAACGGCAGCCTGTCTCCGGGCGGAGGTTTTTCCGGAGGAGCTATGATCGGAGCCGGCATGATCTTATATGTGGCGGCGTTTGGATTTGATAAAATGGAAAAATTTTTTAATGAGAAAGTGTTCAAAATTGTCCGGGTTGTGGCGTTGACTTGCTACGGCTGCACGATTTTGTATTATATTCTGACGGGGGCTTACGGCATGGAATGTTTGATTCCCCAAGGAGAATTGGGAGAGATTCTAAGCGGTAGCGTAACGGCGTGTACCATTTATGCGCTTTATGCTCTGTTTCGGAGGGGAGGATTGTAAATGGGAGAACATTTGCTTGCGAATTATGCAGAAGTTGTGGCAGTGATTCTGTTTGGAATCGGTTTTACCAACCTGCTGCTGCAGAAAAATATGATTAAAAAAATTATCGGATTAAATATTATGGATACGGCAGTGTATCTGTTTCTGGCAGAAAAAGGCTATATCAAAGGGCATTTGCCTCCGATCATTGTCAATGAAAATTTTAATCCGGATGCTTACATCAATCCGGTGCCAAGCGGATTGGTGCTGACGGGAATTGTGGTGTCCGTATCGGTTACGGCGCTTATGCTGTCACTGACCATTCGGCTTTACCGCAGATACCACACACTGGATTTAGATGAGATTTCAATGAGATTAAAGAAGGAAGGTCTTTAAATGGAAATAATAAGAAATTTTCCCTGCCTTTCCATTTTCACGGCAATGCTGTCTGCAATTATCAGTTCGGCGTTAAAAGGAAATGGGGCAAGGCGGTTAAATACCTTTGTAGTGTCGGCTGTAGGGGTAATGTCTGCCTGTGTGCTGTATCTGACCTATACGACAGGGGAAAGTTATGTATATAAAATGGGGCATTTTTCGGCTCCGATTGGAAATGAATTCCGTTTCGGTTCTTTAGAAGCAGGCATGGCGTTGTTTTTCTGTGTCATTATGCTGTTTTCTTTAAACGGAGGACGAAGGAAGATTCAGCTTGAAATTGATCCGGGCAAAGAGAATCTCTACTATATTATGGTAGATCTGCTGTTAAGCTCTCTGCTTGCCCTGGTATACACTAACGACTTATTTACGGCATATGTATTTGTAGAAATCAATACCATTGCAGCCTGCGGCCTGATCATGATCATGGAAAGCGGCCGGGCAATTGAGGCGGCAACGAGATATATGATTATGAGCCTTTTGGGCTCCGGACTGTTTTTGATCGGGCTTTGTATGTTGTATGATATGACAGGGCATCTTTTGATGAGCTATATCCAGATGAGTATACAAGAGGCCGCCGGAAGCGGTGTTTATATGGTTCCCCTTCTTGTGGCAATTGCACTGATCGTAGTAGGGCTTGCCATTAAAAGCGCGCTTTTCCCGTTCCATGCATGGCTGCCGGATGCCTATGGCTATTCCACCGTGTCTTCCGCGGCAATGCTTTCCAGTCTGGTATCAAAGGGATATATTTTCCTTTTGATCAAGATTATTTACCGGGTAATTGGATTTGATATTTTTGTAAACAGCAAAATTATAAACGTGCTGTTTGTTTTCGGGCTTGCCGGAATGATTATGGGTTCCACAAGCGCGATCAGGGAAAACGATATCCGAAGGATGATTTCTTTTTCTTCTGTTGCTCAGATTGGATATATCTATATGGGCTTTGGACTTGGAACGACAGCCGGCATGGTAGCTTCTATTTTCCATATTTTATCCCATGCAGCGACAAAATCGCTGCTGTTTGTCTCCGGTGTGGGACTTACGGATGTTTCCGGTGAGAAAACCCAGTTTATTGAATTAACAGGGGCGGCATATCGAAATGTGGCTGCGGGACTGGCATTTACGGTAGGTTCCCTTTCTATGGTAGGAATACCTCTGTTTTCCGGGTTTATCAGTAAATTGCTGTTTTCCCAGGCGGCTGTGCAGAGTAATCTGAAAATGCTTCCGACACTGATTGTGCTTGCCGTCAGTACGGTTCTGAACGCAATTTATTTTATGAAAACGGTGATTCGGATTTATACGCCGATCAAGAGCAGCTATCCGTCTGTTTCCATAAAGGAAAATCAGTTGTATGCATTGACGCTGTTTTGTTTTATTGTATTGAATGTTGCGCTTGGAATGTGTTCCCAGCCCATTACAGACTGGATTACGCAGGGATTATCTGTTTTTGCATAAGGCGTATAGGAGGCGAAAAAAATGGAGTATATGCTGC
>CAYQRG010000017.1:16154-17873 GCA_964419645.1 uncultured Eubacterium sp. | reverse complement strand
GGAGCAGCATCTTATCCGGAAAATCTGATCGAGAAAATGCAGTCTCTTTCCATGCAGGTAGACGCTATGGACTGCCTGACGCTTGCCGAAGAAGCAGGTTCTTCAAAGGCAGTGAATCTGGTATTGATGGGGCGGTTGTCCAGATATTTTGATATTCCGCTGGAAAAATGGCAGAAAGCCATTGAAGCTTGTGTACCGGCTAAATTTGCAGAAATGAACCAAAAAGCGTTCCTGTTAGGACGGGGAGATGAATAATGGCAGAATCCCTGTGGGTTATCAGCAGAGCCAAGTCTTGCAGTAACGCATAAAAAATAAAGGAAGGAAAGAAAAAATGAAAAATTATTATCAGCCAGAAATCGAAACCATGCCGGTGGAAGAACTCCAGGCGCTCCAAAGTGAGAGACTGGTAAAACAGGTACAATTTGTCTATGACAATGTAAAGTTTTACCATGACAAGATGGATGAGGCAGGCGTGAAACCGGAAGACGTCAAGGGAATTGAAGATCTGCACAAACTTCCGTTTATTACAAAGGATGACCTTCGTGACCAGTATCCTTACGGACTTTTGGCAGTGCCATTAGAGGAATGTGTGCGCATTCAGTCTACCAGCGGAACAACAGGACGGCGCGTTGTTGCATTTTATACCCAGGAAGATATTGATCTTTGGGATGAGTGCTGTGCAAGGGCAATCGTTGCCGCAGGCGGAACCAAAGAAGATGTCTGCCATGTCTGCTACGGATACGGGCTTTTTACCGGAGGTCCGGGATTAAACGGCGGTTCCCATAAAGTCGGCTGTCTGACGCTTCCGATGTCCTCCGGCAATACAGAGCGGCAGTTACAGTTTATGACAGACTTAGGTTCTACGATTCTCTGCTGTACGCCTTCCTATGCGGCAAATTTGGGCGAAGCAGTTAATGAAAAAGGATTAAAAGACAAGATTAAATTAAAAGCAGGCATTTTCGGCGCAGAGCCTTGGACAGAAGAGATGCGTCGTGATATTGAAAAATCCCTGGGAATCAAGGCATACGATATTTACGGATTGACAGAAATTTCAGGTCCCGGCGTATCCTTTGAGTGTGAGGAGCAGGCAGGAATGCACATCCAGGAAGACCATTTCATCGCAGAAATTATCGACCCGGATACGGGAGAAGTGCTTCCGGAAGGAGAAGTTGGAGAGCTGGTATTTACCTGTATTACAAAGAAAGCATTCCCTCTGATGCGTTACCGCACCCGTGACCTCTGCCGTCTGACCAGAAAGAAATGTTCCTGTGGTCGTACCCATGTGCGTATGATGAAGCCGAAGGGAAGAAGCGACGATATGATGATTGTCAAAGGCGTCAATGTATGGCCGTCTCAGATCGAGACAGTTCTTTTGAACCAGGGCTATCAGGCGAATTATCAGATTGTGGTTGACCGTGTGGGCAATAACGATACGATTGAAGTTCAGGTAGAGTTGACACCGGAAATGGCAGAAAATCCCACAATGGCAATCGAAGAAAGAGAAAAGAAGATTGTGGCAGGATTAAAATCCATGCTGGGAATTAAAGTTGATGTCAAAGTGGTAGAGCCAAAGACGATTACAAGAAGCGAGGGCAAGGCAGTCCGCGTTGTAGATAAGAGGCATCTGTACTAAAAAGAAATTAAGAAAGCGCGTAAGCTGTAAGAGATGAGCTTATGCGCTTTCTTTTTCTATGGCTGTAAAATGTTATATTTCTTCTC
>CAYQRG010000017.1:0-16144 GCA_964419645.1 uncultured Eubacterium sp. | reverse complement strand
GACATATCTGTAAAATTTCCGAGGAAGGAATCAAGGTAGAGCTTCTTCCATGTCACAATATCATTGATCCACGAGCAGACAGGAAAAATAAGCACTGTTAAAAAGGAACAAAAAAGAGCGAGGGCAATTCTTTGGCTTGTTTTTTCTGTGTTGCTTTTTTTCTGTACGGCGTTTCCAATCAGATAAACCACAATGATCCAAATGGGTATGAGGACCAGCAGCATTGGCAGAATAACGATAAATAAGAGGGGATTTAGAAAAAACACGATACATCCCAATACGAGAAGTCCCCAGTAAATCCAAAATGCTTTTAATGCGTTGATTGTTTTATACCTCCAAATTCGAGTTGCTTAACTGGAAAAATTTTATCACAATTACATGCATAATGCTATAAAATATTCATTTTTTAATCATCTTTTCCGAAAAGCCATAGCAGCTTGAATGTCTCCGCTGTTACGAAAAGTCCGGATTCTGCGTCAAATTTTTTACCCAGCGGTATTCTTTATAATGCCGGTAGACCGCTGGCAGTTTTACTATTTCATCCAGATTCAGCACAAAATATACAGCAAGCACCGGCCAGTTGAAAACAAATGCAGCAATACATCCCATGGGGACTGTGACACACCACAAAGTTACCGTATCACAGATGAGGCCGAACCGGGTGTCGCCGCCTGCGCTGAAAATTCCGCCAATGGTAGTTGTGTTTATGGATTTTCCAATTAAATAATAGGAACAGATGAAAAACATCCATTTTAAGTATTCTGCTGCCTGGCTCCCAAGGGCTGCAAAATGAAGAATAAGCGGAGAAAATAACAGCAGAAGCGCTCCGGATGCTACGCCGCCTACGATGGACAGACGACACAGCTTTCTGCCGTATTCTTTGGCCAGGGCAAGCCTTCCGGCTCCAAGTTCATTTCCTACAAGAATGCTGCCGCCATTTGCAATTCCGATGCAAAAGCATATCATCAGGTTTTTAGCAATGTTTGCAATGGAATTTGCTGCCACGGCATCACTTCCCATATGTCCCATCACAACAGAATACATGGTAAATCCGCAGCCCCACGCCAGTTCATTGCCCAGAATGGGCAGAGAATATTTCCAATATATTTTTTCCAGATTTTTATCCGGATGAAAAAAGAAATTCAGATTCAGGCGGATTCTTCCTGCCTTTGCAGAATCAAGAACTGCCCAGATCATTTCCACAGCTCTTGCGATTACCGTTGCATAAGCGGCTCCTGCAATTCCAAACATGGGAAACTTTCCCAGGCCAAAGATGAGTGCGGCGTTAAGGGCGATATTTAAAATAACGGCGGTTGAACTGATCAGAGTGCTTTTTACTGCATGGCCGCTGTTTTTCATAATGCACAGATAAATCTGGGATATGCCGCAGAGCAGATAGGAAATTGCCGATGCCTGTAAATAGAGAATGCCTCCGTTAATCAGTTTTGGTTCGGAAGTAAAAAAGTACATAAGCTGCCGCGGAAAGAACAGGGTTCCTATAAAAAATACAAAAGAAACTGCTGAGAGAGCATCCTGGCTGATAAAACCTAACATCAGGGCATCCGATGCACTGACTAAAGAGAGCATAAACTGCTGAAAGGCAATGGGAAGTACAAGAGATAACAGTTTTTTATAAAATTCACGATTCATGGTAAGCGTTTGTCTCCTTTTTTATATGTATTTCATAATTACAGTTTGATATGAGCTGTTGTCTTTGATAGGAGTATATCACCAATAACTCTTGATTTTTAGAAATATTCTGCCATATAATAGTACAAAACTATCAAAAATGAAAATATTGAGAAGTTTAGATTTCGTCGGGAAAGGAAAAGGAGGAAGCAATGATAGCTTTATGTGATTGTATAACAGACGATCGTAAGAGGGAAGTGAAAGAACATGGTTCCTTTGCTTTTCCAGTGGCATGTTATTCCAATGACCAAAATACGATTCCGGTTCCCTGGCACTGGCATGATGAGCTGGAGATGATCGTTATAGAAAAAGGAAGTGCATTGGTTCGGTTTTCTTCTGAAAAATACGAAGTAACAGAAGGAAATGGCTGTTTTATCAACGCAGGTGTTCTGCACTCGGTGGAAAAAACTTCCGATGCCTGCATGAAAGAGCGCTGTCTGGTATTTCATCCAAGATTGATTGGCGGAAGTATTGACAGTGTTTTCTGGCAGAAATATGTTCTGCCGGTTATTTCGGATCGTTCTCTGCCGGGCGTATTTTTGGATAAAACCATTCCCTGGCAGCAAAAAATGATTTCTCATATCTGCACAGCCTGGGAAATTTGTGCCGGAGAGAAAGAAGCTTACGAAATCATGACCAGAAATGAGCTGTCTTCGTGCATTAGTATTTTAAAACAGCAGCAGCCCGTGCAGCAGAAGCTTTTCTCAGAAAAAGCGCAGCGGCAAAATGAACGTATGAAAACCATGCTGAAATTTATTCAGAAGCATTTTGATGAATCCATTCTGATTCGCCAGATTGCAGCCAGTGCTTCTGTCAGTGAGAGTGAATGTATGCGCTGCTTTCGCCAGACAATTGGAATTACACCTATTACTTATTTGAAAAACTATCGTTTGCAGTGCGCTGCGGAATTATTGAAAAACACGGATTTTCCGGTTGCGGCGGTCGGCGGGCAGTGTGGGTTTCAGGAAATGAGTTATTTTTCCAGGGCATTTCGCCAGGTTTATGGATGTACGCCGATACAATACCGGAAAGAGAGCAAATTTCCCTGACAGGGCAGGTCAGAATGAATTTGTCCTTCAAAACGAAATTCATGCGGTTATTATTGAATGCCTAGAGGTTTTTTGCTATAATAATCTCGGAATTTTGTGTTCTAAGCAGATGAATTGCATTTTACTGGTATAATTTCTTAAGAAGTAGTATTCAATCTTTTGAGTTTTTTACAAAGAACAGGATTATAGAGTGAATAAGGAGTGTAGTTATGCGGAACATTCAAAAAGATAAAAAGATGTTTTTCAGATTTGCGGATAATCAAAGCATGGACAGAGTGCAGTCTGTAAATAGGGTATACAGAAGAATCTTTGTATTTATAATATGCTTAATCCTCACCCTGCAGAGTTCCATAATAGCAGCAGCCGACGACGGACAGTCCAATAACCGGACAGTAAAAGCCGGCATTTTCTACTTTGAGGGTTATCACATGGAAGACGAGGAGGGTAGGCTGACCGGCTATGGTATCGAATTCCTCGATATGGTTTCCGAATATTCCCATTTGAATTTCCAGTACATAGGCTATGACAATTCCTGGAGTGAAATGCAGACTATGTTGGAGAACGGAGAGATCGACCTGGTAACTTCTGCCCGGAAGACTGCGGAGCGGGAGGAGAAATTTTCTTTTTCTCTTCCTATTGGCAGAAATGATACGATTCTTTCGATCCGGGTTGATAATACAGAGTTGATTAGCTGCGATTACAAAACTTATGAAGGAATGACGGTGGGACAGATACCGGGAAGCAGCCAGAACCAGAGCTTGGTGGAGTTTGCAAAAGAGAAAGGCTTTTCCTACCAGGCAAAGGAATACAATAATATGGATGACCTTGTGGCTGCTTTGCAAAATGGTGAGATTGATGCAATTCTTTCCAGTGATCTGAGAAAAACTGAAAATGAGAAGACACTGGACATTATCGAGGAGGATAGCTTCTACGCAATTGTCAGAAAGGACGACACAGAGCTTCTTGATGAAATTAATTATGCTATTGGGCAGATGGATCGGAATGAGGGCGATTGGAAAAATGTGTTGTATTACCGCTATTACGGTCCGGTCCAGTCCTCTGAACTCGTCTTTACGGAGCGTGAGAAGACATACATTCAGGAAGTAGTCTCCGGAGAAAAAAAGATTACGGTAACTGCTTTTGGCGATAGAGAACCCTATTCCTATTTGGAGGATGGAAAGTTAAAGGGGATTCTGCCGGATTACTTTGCCTGTGTCATGGAGATGGCCGGACTGCCTTATGAAACAGTGGTGACGGAAGACAAGGCGGATTATGATGCCTTGGCAGACACCAATGGCGTGGATGTGGTGATTGACAAGATCGATTCTGACGCTATCAGGGAGGAATCTGCTTACCATGGGTTCAATACGGATGACTATATGACGACAGGCGTGGCAAGGGTAACAAGGCAGGATTTTGATGGAGATATCAAAACAATTGCGTTATCGGATTCACAGAGCGGTAATTTGATCTCACAGAATTTTCATGGAGATGTTAAAATTGTGAACTATTCCACCAGAGAGGCCGCGATGCAGGCAGTTCTGGATCGGGAGGTGGATGCTGCATATGTATATGCCTATACAGCGCAGTTGTTTGTAAACCGTGACACGACCAATTCCCTGTATTACAGCATAGCAAACGATATGAACATGAAGTTTCGGATGCATGTCCGTGACAGTGCGGATCATGAGTTGTTTACCATACTGAATAAATGTATCCAGCAGATGTCGAACGATATGTTGAATCAGATGGTTTTAAAACATACGTCTTATACCGTTAAGGATATGGATCTTCTGCAATATATGCAGGTCAATCCGAAAATCCAGCTCACCGTGGTTTTATCGATCACTTTGACTATCTGCATCATTCTGGTACTCTATCTGCGCGGGCAGTGGAGCAGGAAGCTTCTGGATACCACGGAACGATCGAACAGGGCGATGAAGGAGCAGCTTGCTATTGTGGAAACATTAAGCCGTGACTATACGAATGTATTTGCCGTTAATGAGGAGTCAGGCACTGCCAGGATCATAAAATTAGAAGGTTACGTGACAAAGGGATTGAAAAAGGATTCTAAGGAAGAGCATCCCTATGCTCCGATTTTGAATCAGTATATTAGGGATCGTGTCCATCCGGAGGACCAGGAGTATCTCACACAAGCGCTTTCTTTGGACAAAGTCAGGGAGGAGATAAACTTGAACGGGGAATACATGGGGAGCTACCGTGTGCAGGCAGACGGAGAGAGCCATCATTTCCAATATACCTATATAAAAGTTGTGAAAAGTGATCTTGAAAATGACAGTTTTATCCTTGCGGGATTCCGCAATATTGACGAGATGATCCGTAGGGAACAGGAGCAGAAGGAAGTTCTGGCGGAGGCTCTGGCGCAGGCACAGTATGCCAACAATGCCAAGACTACCTTCCTTAACAATATGTCCCACGATATCCGTACCCCTATGAATGCCATTATTGGATTTACCTCTCTGGCGGTGACTCATATTGACAACAAAGCGCAGGTGCAGGATTATCTGGGCAAGATTATGACCTCCGGCAATCATTTGTTGAGCCTGATCAATGATGTATTGGACATGAGCCGGATCGAGAGCGGCAAGGTGAAGATTGAGGAGAAGGAAGTTAGCCTTCCGGAAGTTATGCATGATCTGAAGACCATTGTCCAAGCTGACGTGAAAGCAAGGCAGTTAGAATTCTATATAGATACTCTGGATGTGGTGAACGAGACGATCATCTGTGATAAGCTGCGACTGAACCAGGTGCTGCTGAATATTTTGAGCAACGCTTTGAAATATACGAAGCCCGGCGGTATGGTCAGTGTTCGCATTATCCAGCTCTCCGAAGCACAGGAGGGCAGCGCTTCATACGAATTTCGGATCAAGGATACCGGCATCGGCATGAGCAGTGAATTTCTGAAGCATGTTTTTGAGCCTTTCGAGCGGGAACAGACCGCTACTGTAAGTGGTATTCAGGGAACAGGTCTGGGACTTGCTATTACGAAAAATATTGTGGATATGATGGGAGGAACAATTACGGTGGACAGCGAGGAAGGAAAGGGATCGGAGTTTACCGTAGCTTTCCGTTTTAGGGTTCCCGACGAACCAATGAAGTTTCATCGACTGGAACAGCTAGAAGGTCTAAGGGCACTGGTGGTAGACGATGACATAAATACCTGTATCAGTGCCAGCAAGATGTTGTCCACCATTGGCATGCACCCCGATTGGACTACTTTGGGAAAAGAAGCAATTGTCCGTACAAAGTTTGCGCTGGAGCAGAACGAACCTTACAGCGCATACATCATCGACTGGCTCATGCCAGATATGAACGGTATCGAGCTTGTCCGCCGGATACGCAAAATCATCGGAGATTTGACACCGATTATTATACTTACTGCTTACGACTGGTCGGACATTGAGGAGGAAGCGAGAGAGGCGGGCGTTACGGCGTTCTGTTCTAAGCCGATCTTCCTTTCGGAGCTGCGGGGGATTCTGGCAGCGCCTTATATGGAACAGGAAAGTGCGGAGGAAACAGAGGAATCTGAACCGAACTTTGAAGGTAAGAGAATCCTGCTGGTGGAGGATAATGAGCTGAATCAGGAGATTGCGCGGGAGATTTTGCAAAATGTTGGTTTCATTATTGATACGGCAGATGACGGAACCATAGCAGTAGAACGGATGAAGGAGAATCCAGCGGATACCTATGATTTGATTCTGATGGATGTCCAAATGCCTATCATGAACGGCTACCAGGCTACCAGAGCCATCCGGGCGCTGGATGACGCTGCCAAGGCATCCATCCCCATTGTGGCAATGACAGCCAATGCCTTTGAAGAGGACCGGAAGGAGGCTATGGAATCCGGAATGAATGGGTATGTGGCAAAACCTATTGATATAGAAAAACTGATGCAGACATTGGAAGATTTTTTGAAATAGGGAAGCCTAAAATTCATTGACTTATGGTAGGGAAGCCGATATAATTGAATAGTTAGTGTATAAAAAAGAGGGGATAACCCCCTGTTATCATTTTTCATTCAGGAGGGAATTTATATGAAAATGAAACGATGTTTATCTTTGGTTCTATGTGCAGCAATGGCACTTACCGTGGCTGTTTCTGAGCCTGTTTTTGCAGAAAAAGCAGATCAAAAGGAAATCGTGTATACAGAAAATGAGGAGTATACAGAATCTTTGGAGGATATTCTGGAAGAATTGCCGGAGAATGATGAATTGTTTGAAGGCTATGTGAATGAGTTGTTCTATGGCAGTTATGGAGTATCGACATTCGGAGACTATGGGAAGGATAAACTGACAGGAAACGATGCAGTCGCATATCGTATTTTAAAAGAAAATATTCAGAAAATTGCATCAGGGGAGACATCCAGTACAAAAATAATGATACCCTTTACAGAACTGGGAGTGCCTGCGGAAGGATGTACGGCGGCGGATCTTGGCGTGGCTTCCATTTTTGAAAATGGTAAGATATCAGAGACAGCGTTAAACGCTTTGAGGAAAAAGATTTCTATAAATATGGGCAATGTTTTGAACTATTTACTGGTGGATTGCCCTTACGATTTGTATTGGTTTGATAAAACAACAGGACTGACCTCCAGCGGATATTCCATGAGTGCCACATCGGAACGAATCACGATCAAGGAAGAAGGCATAATATGGTATTTTGCGGTTGCCAAGAACTATCAGAGTGAAACTGCATCGGCACAGGAGAAATTGTATACTGTCAAAAGTTCTTTGGCACAGACAGCAATCACTGCTTCCGAAAATGCAAAGGCAATCGTCGAGAAATATGAAGAATACAGTGATTATAGGAAATTGGATGTCTACAGAGAGGAAATCTGTAGTCTTGTAAATTATCATCATGATGCAGCAGATAATGAAGATACACCATATGGAGATCCCTGGCAGTTGGTCTGGGTTTTTGACGGAGATGAGAGCACAGATGTTGTGTGCGAAGGATATTCTAAGGCATTTCAGTATCTTTGTGATATGTCTGGATTTACTTCAAGAGACATTCAATGTTATACGGTTACTGGAACTATGGGTGGCGGAACAGGAGCCGGCGGCCATATGTGGAATATTGTTACAATGGATGACGGTAAAAATTATCTTGTAGATATTACCAATTGTGATGAAGGATCAATTGGTGCAGATAAAAAGCTGTTTCTGGTTGGTGCAAAACGTGGTACGCAGAATGGGGAAACTTCTTATACCGTAACGATAGCAGGACAGAATGTGATATATTGTTACGATGAGAATTCCAAAATGATATATGGAGATATTTTGAATATAGAAGCTTCTGATTACAAAGTTAAGGATATCGACGGCGGACATTTTGAAGGAGTATCCATTGGCTGGACGCTGGATGGAACGGGATGTTTAACAATTACAGGAACAGGTGAGATGCCAGAAATTCAGGCAGATAGCGTAGAAGCAGTTTATAAAGCGATTCCATGGTTGAAACATCAGATTAATATCAGTAAAGTTGTAGTTTCGGAAGGTATTACGGGTATTTCATCGTATGCTTTTGCATATACGGAAAGTTTGAAAGAAGTTATACTGCCATCGACGCTTGAAAGTATCGGACAGGATACATTTTCCGATAGCGCCATTGAAGTATTGGAACTGCCGGAAGGTCTTGAGGAGATTGTGGCCTGGGCTTTTAGAGATTGTAAAAATCTGAAAGAGATTACGATACCGGCAAGTGTAACGTTAGTTGGTTCCGAAGCGTTTGCAGGCTGTTCTTCTTTATCAGATGTGCGCTTTTTAGGTAAATGTCCGTTGTTTATAGAGAATACTTATAGAGATGAAACTGGTGCAGTAAAGAAAATGGGAAGCGCATTTGCAGGAGATACTTTAACAATACATTATCCAAAAGAAGAGGAAGAAACGGAAACCAATTATAATGTTGGCGGAGAGATTGTATCTTGTATTTGGAAAAGCATCCGGGAGTCGGAGAAGTTTGCTGATGCAACGGTTAGTTGGATTGCCTATTGCAAAGAGCATGCATGGGATACAGATAAAACAGTAGACAAAGACGCAACTTGTAGTGAAAAAGGAAGCAAGTCGATCCATTGTCAGAATTGTGGGGAAATCAAGGATAGTGAAGAAATTCCTACCATTGCTCATACATATGGTGCATGGACTGTTGTACAGGAATCGACCTGCAGCGAGCCAGGTTCTCGGAAACAAACTTGCAGCGTGTGTAAGGAAGATCATGTAGAGGCAATTGACCGGAAACCTCATACTTGGAACGATACGTATACGATAGATTTGGAATCCACCTGTATTGCTCCGGGAAATCAGTCAAAGCACTGCAAAGTATGTGGTGAGAAAGATTTAGAAACGATGGCGGAAGTTCCGCTTGCAGCCCACACGCTTACCAAAATGACTTCACCAAACGGTGCCTATTATCTCTGCAGCGTATGCAGCAAAACCTTCAGTGATGCAGAGGGCACGAAGGAAATTACAGTAAATCATAAGATTTTGGTAGAGCGTATTTCCATATCTGCCATATCAACAAAAATCGCAGCAGGTAAAAAAGTAACATTGCAGGCAGAAGTATTACCGACAAATGCCAGTGATAAAAAGGTGACGTGGGAGTCCAGCAATCCAAGCTATGCTACAGTTGATCCGGCAACCGGAGTTGTGACGACAAAGAAAGCCGGAGCCGGCAAATCGGTAACCATTACGGCAAAAGCAGCAGACGGCAGCGGCAAGTCAGCATCTATTACCTTACAGTTGATGAAAGATGCGGTCAAAAAAGTTAAGATCCAGAATGCCCAGAAACGCTTAAAAGCAGGCAGAAGCATGAAATTAAAGGCAAAAATAACAGGCACTGGAAAGAAATTAAATAAGACAATCAAGTGGACTTCTTCCAATGAAAAATATGCAACCGTAACTTCCAAAGGCGTTGTAAAGGCAATGCCAGCCGGAAAAGGAAAAACTGTGAAGATTACGGCAATGGCAACAGACGGCAGCAACAAAAAAGCTACAGTAAAGATAAAGATTAATTAATTATGAAACTACCACAGGAATTTGAAAAGAGAATGTGCAGGATGCTCGAAGACGAGTATCCTGCATTTCAACTTAGTTACAGCCAGAAAAGCGAACAGGCGCTTCGAGTTAATCCCACAAAAGCAGGACAGGAATTTTTGGAGAAAGTGCCTTTTTCCCTTTCCCCGGTACCATGGGCAAAAGAGGGATATTATTATACGGCAGAAGATACACCGGGCAAGCATCCTTATCATGAGGCTGGTGTCTACTATATTCAGGAACCCAGCGCAATGGCTCCGGCAGAATATTTAGATGCCGGGCCGGGAGAGCGGATTTTGGATTTATGCGCTGCTCCGGGTGGGAAAAGCACACAGATTGGAGCTAAAATGCAGGGAAAAGGGATTTTGATCTGTAATGAGATTCATCCTGCCAGAGTAAAGATCTTATCAGAAAATATAGAGCGTATGGGAATCTGCAATGCTATTGTAACCAATGAAACGCCGGAGCGTCTTTCGGAAGTGTTCGAGATGTATTTTGATAAGATTTTAGTAGATGCTCCCTGTTCCGGGGAAGGGATGTTCCGTAAAAGCGAGACCGCCCGTACGGAGTGGAGCCCTGAAAATGTCAGGCAATGCGCAGCGAGGCAGGATGACATTTTAGCATGCGCGGCAAAAATGTTAAAACCCGGCGGAAGGCTTGTGTATTCTACCTGTACCTTTGCGCCGGAAGAAAATGAAGGCAGTATCAGCCGCTTTTTAGAGAGGTTTCCGGAATTTGAGATTTTACCGGTACAAAAAGAAGAAGGCATGACAGGGGGGAATCCAGACTGGTATGAAGGCGCCGCAGAGCATATAGAAGATACGATTCGCCTTTTCCCACATAAATTGAAAGGGGAAGGGCATTATCTTGCAGTACTTAAAAAGAAGGGAACAGAAAATGACAGTGCCTTTCCATGCCGGGAAGAAAAGGGAGCGCCCAAAGAAGAATATCAAGAATATCTGAAATTCGCCAAAGAAAGCCTCAAAGAACTGCCGGAAGGGATTTACCTTGCTTTTGGAGACCAACTGTATCTGGCGCCAAAGGAGACGCCTTCCCTAAAGGGATTGAAAGTCCTTCGCCCCGGACTGCATCTGGGCACCAATAAGAAGAATCGTTTTGAGCCTTCCCATGCATTGGCGTTGTACCTGAATCGAAATATGGTCTGTCACAGTATGGACTTTGCCTCAGATAGCAGAGAAATTATGGCTTATCTGGACGGACAGGCAATTCCCGCAGAAGGGGACAAGGGCTGGTATCTGATCACGACAGACGGATACAGCATCGGCTGGGGCAAACTGGCAGGAGGAATGATGAAAAACCATTATCCGAAAGGACTTCGTAAAAAATGGACAGTTTAGAAATGCCGATTTCATCACGCCAGATGCCTTTTGGCAATCTCCAGAAAATGTTCCAGATCCGGAGAAACCCATTTATCCTTATGGATTAATATCTGGGTATAAATGGGAAAATCCGTTTTATAATTTATTTTTTCAAGCATATGATAAATAAGCTCCTTTTTGACGGCAAATTCGGGCAGCAGTCCCAGTCCGATGCCGCAGAGGGAGCTTTCTTTGATGACAGAAACAGAATCAGTTTCCAGCACCGGTTTGATGCGGATTCCCTCAGAAAGCAGCTGCTGTTCCAACAAAATACGGTAGGGGCAGTCCGGCAGAGGAAGTAAAATACCATATGTTTCAAAATCCGAGGGTGAGAGATTGGTTTTTCCCGAAAGCTCATGGGTAGAAGCAGCAGTCAGAAGGACAGGCTCTTTTTTGGAGTGAAGAATCTGAATGGAGTTTTGCTTCACAGGAAGATCTAATACAATGGCAAGGTCGATCTCACCGTTGCAAAGCATTTCACAAAAATCTTTTCCGTCCAACATTTTCAGGAAAATTTCAGTATCCGGATAGAGAGCCAGAAATTCTTTTAAAATATCCCCGGACAGATAAGCGGCAATGGATTCTGTGATGCCTATCGTAAGTCTGCCTGGATGCTTGTAAAGAGAAGAAATTTCTTCAGACAGAGAAAGGATTTTCTTGGCGTAGGAGAGAAGGCGTTCTCCTTCCAGAGTAAGGGAAATGTGCTTGCCGATGCGTTCAAAAAGCAAGACGCCGAGTTCTGATTCCAGAAGCTTTATCTGTGTGGTAACGTTAGACTGGGCACATCCTAAAAGGGCGGCCGTTTTTGTGAAATTTTTCTCTTTACTCAACGTGCAGAAAGTCTGTAAATGCCTTAAATTCATGTCATTCTCCTGTTTCATTCAAAAATTAGATTAAAAATAAGAAAACAATCAAAATATCATATGGAAAATGTATCATAAAAAATAAAAAAATACAACTTTTTGTTCTTTTTTTGTAGAATTTCTTTACTCTTTTCCTGGAATTCCATATACTCTTGTTTGGTAAAAAAGATTCCTTTCTGCCATGCGGCAAAAAAGGAGATCGAATAGAACCCAATAGAATAAGGAGCGAAGGATAATGAAAGGATTAACTGAAATCAGATGGCATGGCAGAGGCGGCCAGGGAGCTAAGACGGCAGCGCTTTTGCTTGCGGACGTGGCATTTAGCATAGGGAAACATGTACAGGGCTTTCCGGAATACGGTCCGGAGAGAATGGGTGCGCCGATTACTGCATATGACAGAATCAGCGATTCTAATATCCGCGTACATTCTAATATTTATGATCCGGATTTTGTAGCTGTGGTAGATGATACCTTATTGCACAGCGTAGATGTGACGAATGGTTTGAAAAAAGAAGGGGCAATTCTGATTAACACGGAAAAAGACAAAGAAGAGATACTGCCGCTTTTGAAAGGATATGAAGGAGAAGTTTATACCATTGATGCGAGAAAAGTATCCATGGAAACATTGGGCAAATATTTTCCAAATACCCCGATGCTTGCAGCCGTTGTTAAAATTTCTAAAGTTATGGAAAAAGAAGTGTTTTTAAAAGAAATGGAAGCATCTTTAAAGCATAAATTTGCAAAGAAGCCGGAAGTTCTGGAAGGAAATATGAAGGCTTTGCGCATGGCGTTTGATGAAGTAAAGCTTCTTAGCGCATAGTTTCACATCAACGATATGATTATTACGAAAAAGAGGAGGCTTATCAATGGCACTTTCTGCAAAAGAAATTAATGAGACAACAAAATGGCAGGATATTACCGAAGGATTACAGATTTACGAACCTGCCACATCAAAGGATTTTATAACAGGAGAATGGAGAACAAGCACTCCTGTGGTGGACTGGGATAAATGTAAGCAGTGTCTGCTCTGCGTACCCTATTGCCCGGACAGTTCGATTCCGGTATCAGATGGAAAACGGCTGGAATTTGATTATGACCACTGTAAAGGATGCGGCATTTGCGTAAAAGCCTGTCCCTTTGGGGCAATCAGTATGTGTGCGTCAGGTGAGATAAAGGAGGGAAAATAAAATGGCAATAAAGGAGACCCCCTGCGGGGATACCACTATGCCCTACGGCAAGATTAAGGAAAGGATGTCCGGCAATGAAGCTGTGGCATATGCAATGAAACAGATTAATCCGGATGTGATGCCGGCGTTTCCCATCACACCTTCTACAGAACTGCCTCAGTTCGTATCTTCTTACATAGCAAACGGAGAAATGGACACCGAATTTATTCCGGTAGAAAGTGAGCACAGCGCTATGAGCGCAGCAATCGGATCGGAAGCTGCAGGCGCAAGGAGTATGACGGCAACTTCTTCCGCAGGTCTGGCGCTGATGTGGGAAATGCTGTATGTAGCAGCATCCAATCGTCTTCCCATTGCGCTGGCACTGGTAAACCGGGCGTTGTCCGGACCATTGAATATCAACTGTGAGCATTCAGACAGCATGGGAGCAAGGGATTCCGGCTGGATACAGATTTATGCGGAGGACAATCAGGAAGCATACGATAATTTTATACAGGCATACCGGATTGCAGAACACAAAGATGTCAGGCTGCCGATCATGATCTGTCAGGATGGATTTATCATCAGCCATGGTGTGCAGAATATTGAATTATTAGAAGACGATATAGTAAAAGATTTTGTAGGAGAATATGAGCCTGCCCATTATCTGCTGAAAGAAGACGAAGCAATGGCAGTCGGGCCGTACGCCGTATCCTGCTACGGCATGGAGGCAAAACGGGCACAGGCCCAGGGCATGATCAATGCAAAACAGGTTATTCTGGATGTGGCGGCTGAATATGAAAAAATTTCCGGCAGAAAATACGGATTTTATGAGGGATATTGCTTAGAAGATGCAGACTATGCCATTGTGGCTATCGGTTCTGTCTGCGGAACCATAAAAGATGCCATTGACGCATTGCGGGCAAAAGGAATGAAAGTCGGACTGTTAAAAGTGCGTGTATTTCGTCCGTTCCCGGGCAGGGGGTTTGCAGAGGCTTTGAAAAACTGCAAAGCGATTGCAATTATGGACAGAGCAGAGAGTTTTAGCGCAAACGGAGGTCCTCTGGCAGCAGAATTATCTGCAGCATTGTTTCAAGCGAAAAGCAAGGCAGAAGTGCTGAAAATCATTTATGGATTAAACGGAAGGGATTTTACGGTGGGAGATGCCGAAAAACTCTTTGAAGATTTGAAAGATCTTGCCGAAAACGGCAGTCAGGAAACAGAAGAATACCGGTATATCGGTGTGAGAGAGTAGGAGGTGCCGGAAGATGAGTCAGAATAATGAAAAAGCAGCATTAGGAACTTTTAAAGAGATACAGGAAAGACAGGAACGTCTGGCACCGGGACACAGATTATGTGCCGGCTGCGGCGGAACAATTGCGGTACGGAATGTGTTAAAAGCACTGCATCCGGGAGACAAAGCCGTAATCGGAAATGCAACGGGATGTCTTGAAGTTTCCTCTTTTACGTATCCTTATACGGCATATGAAGACAGCTATATCCACAACGCTTTTGAAAATGCGGGAGCTACGTTAGCAGGTGTGGAGACTGCTTACAATGCTTTGAAGAAAAAAGGAAAGATCAAAGAGAATTATAAATTTATCACTTTCGGCGGTGACGGCGGAACGTATGATATCGGTTTTCAGTCTTTATCCGGGGCTATGGAACGGGGACATGATATGGTCTATGTTTGCTACGACAACGGTGCCTATATGAATACCGGAATCCAGCGGTCTTCGGCTACGCCGATGTATGCCGATACTACGACAACTCCTGTAGGGAAAAAATCCAATGGGAAGCCCCAGGGTAGAAAAGATCTTGCGGCAATTATGGCTGCCCACAATATTCCCTATGTGGCTCAGACGACATTTATCGGAAATATGATGGATTTGTACCAAAAATCCGAAAGGGCCATTTATACAGAGGGACCGGCATTTTTGAATATTATGGCGCCCTGTCCGAGAGGCTGGCGGTATGAATCTCCGGAGATAATCAATATCTGCAAAATGGCAGTGGAGACCTGCTATTGGCCGTTGTTTGAAGTGGTAGATGGAAAATGGCATTTGTCCTATCAGCCGAAACAAAAACTGCCGCTTGAGGAGTTCTTAAAACTTCAGGGCAGATTCAAGCATCTTTTTGCACCGGGCAATGAATATTTGATTGAGGCATTTCAGGCGGAAGTGGACCGCAGGTGGGAAGAGCTGCTGAACAAATGTGAAAATGTTTAAAAGTAAGCTTGAGAAAAGCAAACTTATTTCAAGCACATAATAAAACCTTACTGATTTTCAGGATTGAAAACTGAATATCGGTAAGGTTTTTTTTAGAATAAACAAAACAATTGAAAATAATCATTTTTATAAGTACAATTAAAACATGACATACAGTTGACGTGTTTTGTATAGTATTATAAGAAGTGTTAAAGGAGAAATCATGAAAATAGACAGACAGATTGGAATTTTGTCAGTGCTGTTACAAAAAGAAACTGTTACCGCACCTTATTTGGCGGAAAAGTTTGAGGTTTCCCGTCGAACCATAAACAGAGATATCGAAGATTTGTGTAAAGCGGGAATTCCGATTGTAACAAAACAGGGAGTGAATGGCGGTATTTCCATTATTGAGAACTATAAATTTGAAAAGACACTATTTACACAGGGAGAAATGCAGGATATTCTGGCAGGACTGCGTAGTTTGGATAGTGTGGATGGAACCAACCGTTATGGGCAATTGATGGAAAAGCTGTCAGTTGGTTCCTCTGATTTTATGGTGGGCAACCAGTCGGTATTGCTTGATTTATCTTCTTGGTATAAGGGTTCACTTGCACCTAAAATCGAATTGATACGCACATCCATTGACAAATGCAGAAAACTGGAATTCATCTATTATGCCCCAAAAGGAGAGTCTGTTCGTTGCATTGAGCCATATTATCTGATCTTTCGGTGGTCAAGCTGG
>CAYQRG010000016.1:0-17956 GCA_964419645.1 uncultured Eubacterium sp. | reverse complement strand
ATTTGAGGACGGTTCGCACATACTGTATGTAAATGGCGCTTACCGTGGAGATACGCCAATTGGGAAGTTAATGCATGACTTTTCCTGCACAAATGCAGAGGATATGTATTATGGGATACTGGCAGATAGGGTAAGATTTTTCAAAGAGAATAAGGAGGGTATCGAGATTATGTGCCGGGCGATGGAGGATATGCGAAATCAGACGCTAAAGGAAGGAATGAAAGAAGTTGCACTCCGCATGTTGGCGGCAGGCAAATATGCCTTAGAAGAAATTGTTAATATTTCAGGGCTTTCTCTTGAAGAAGTCAAGCAGCTGAAAGCTGATAGGAGTGCATAAACAAAGCGAATGAACCTTGAATCTGAAAAATACTTTCGCTAAAAACTTTTAAACTATCTTGACACATTATAAAAAAGAGTTACAGTATATATGTACATTTTTATATTTCATTTTTCATTTAAGTGTCGCAAAAAATACACTTAATGAAACACATAAAAATGTACAGAAATGAATGATAGAAATGACAAGGCAGATTTTTAAATCTGTCTTTTTTATGCCATTTTACAGGGGTTTTCTGCAAAATGGCTTTTTTTGGTGGCAAATCAATTATTTCATTAGCCAGTCAAGTACATTCATCTGTCGGATTCCATTGTGGGAAATCAAAGGTCCATAATCCATGGTCAGGAGATATTTCGGATTGTGATCTTTGATTGCGTTTAATGGAGCCAGTTCACGGGTCAAAGTTTTTCCATCTGCATCGATCACGGTATAGGCAACCTGATAGTATTCTTCTCCTTCTTCACCAATAGCTATAAAATTAACTTCCGTAGAGCCGACTTTGCCAATATAAACTTCATATCCTCTGCGCAGCAATTCCAGATATACGATATTCTCTAAAATATGCCCGTCGTCAGCTTTTTGATTGCCAAGAATGCTGTAACGAAGACCGATGTCCGCAGCATAGTATTTATCGCCGGTTTTCAGATATTGTTTTCCTTTGATATCATAGCGGCCAACCCGGTAAAAAATAAAGCTTTCTGTTAATGATTCCAGATAATTTTCTACAGTGTGTACTGCAATTTTTCGGCCGGCTGAGGTCATGGTATCTGCAATTTTTTTGGTAGAGCATAAATTTCCGATATTATCGAAAAGAAATCGAGTAACACTTTTTAGCATATTCACGTCCGCGATATGCCTTCTTGCTATAATATCTTTCAAAACAATAGAATCGTAAATACCTTCCAGATACTGCCGAATGTCTTTTGGGCTTTTTAATTCCAGAGCATATGGAAACGAACTGTCATGAATATATTTCTGATATAGCCGCTCAATATTGCTGTCTGCCGGATGAGCGAACAGAAATTCTTTAAAAGAAAGCGGCAGCATTTTGATTTCGATATAACGGCCCGATAGAAGTGTTGCAAGCTCGCCTGATAGTAAATAGGCGTTTGAACCGGTGATATAGACATCACAGTTTTTTTTAATAAAAAGAGCATCTACAGCTTTTTGAAAATCGGTTACACGTTGTACTTCATCTAGAAAAATGTAATTCATTTTATCCGGCAGCAGTTGATCGGAAATTAATTGGTACAATGATTTGTAGTTTTCAATATCTAAATATTCACCGGCCTCCAAATTGTAAGAGATGATTTGTTCCGGTGTTACACCATGCTGCAGAAGATATTCCTGATAAAGCTCAAAAAGCGTGGATTTTCCGCATCTTCGAATGCCGGTAATGACTTTAATCAGCTGCTTATCCCGAAAATGGAGCAGATTTTTCAAATATAGATTTCTTGGTATCATAAAATATCATCTCCTTTTGAAATCATTATACAGTAACAATTTCTAAAAGTAAAGTTTTTGCAGTGCGCTGCAAAAATATATAAGATAGAAACAGTTTTTGCATATTTAGTATATTTAAATAAGATAGAAATATGTAGTTCATCACATAAAACCTCTTGACATATATAGATTCTCGATATATTATATAGATAACCAATATATATAGAGTATCTACACAAGGAGGAATCACAATGAAAGTTGACAAAACATTGATATCCGGAAGTACGATGATGCTTTTGCTCAAATTGCTTTCGGAAAAAGACATGTACGGGTATGAAATGATTGAGACATTGAGAAACCGTTCTCAAAATATCTTTGAACTGAAAGCCGGAACGCTTTATCCTCTGCTGCACCAGATGGAAGAAAAAGGATTTTTGACTTCTTTTGAAAAAGAAGTATCTTCCAAAGTCCGCAAATACTACAGCATCACAAAAGAAGGCAAAAAGCAGTTGGAGAAGAAGCGGACAGAGTGGACGAAATACGCAGACGCAGTAACAAAGGTTTTGGCATTGGAGGTGCTGTAATGGAAGAATATGTAAAGACTTTATTAGAACAGATCCGCTGCAAAAAAGCATGTCCCATGATTGAAGAGGAAATACGCAGCCATATCGAAGAACAGGCCGGGGCGAATATGGCGGAAGGCATGAATGCCAAGGAGGCTATGGAAGCGGCGGTTTTGGATATGGGAGATCCAGTAGAAACCGGTGTGGCATTAGATGCAATTCACAGACCGCAGATCGCATGGGATATGATTCTGTTAATGGCGGTTGTTAGTCTGGCCAGTATTGTCATTCATGTGGTGATCGGTATGGGTGCCGATGAAATCGGAACCTGGTCTCCGCAGACGTATGTACTGAAATCTGTAGGATATGTGGGAATTGGATTTTTGCTGATGCTCCTTGTGTATCATCTGGACTACAGCATTCTTGGAAAATACGGAAAGATTATTGCGCTGGGATTTCTGGCAGGGATACTTTTCTTATCCTGGAGCATGGTTATGACAACGCATCTTACTGCCGGAACACAGATCATAAATGGACAATTGTTTCTTCGTATTGGAGCAATGGCCTTTTCTCCCAAGAATCTCGTATTTTTATATGTGCCGGTTTATGGGGCAGTGTTATATCAGTATCGTAAATCCGGCAGGAGGGGAATCATTGGAGCATTGCTGCTTATGGCAGTACCGGTTTGGTTTGTTTGGCGTATTCCATGTATCAGCGCAGCCGTGCAGCTATTATTGATTTTGTCTGTTATGCTTACAGTTGCAGTCTGGAAGGATTGGTTTCTGATTTCTAAAAAAATTTTTCTGGGTATTTACTGGGGAATTATGGTTCTTCTGCCGGTTGCGATCGTGGAGCTGGCGATAAGAGGCAGCCTGTTTGCCCCTTACCAGCAGGCGAGACTTCAGATGTTTTTGAATGGCAGTTACAATGAACCGGATTATGTAGGCAGGATGCTTTCGGATTATCTGGCAGGGAGCCATCTGTTTGGAGGCGGCGATTTGTCCATAGCAGGTAATCTGCCGGATTATTATAGCAATTATATTTTGACATTTTTATCCGGATATTATGGAATTGCGGCAGCATGTGCAATCTGCATTCTGGTATGTGCAGTTGCGGCAAGAGCCCTTCGGATTTCCCTTGGACAGAAAAATCAACTGGGAATGATCATCGGCTTAGGATGCAGTCTGGTATTATTTTCAAATACAGTGATGAATGCAGCTGAAAATTTCAGACTGCTGCCGACGACTGGAAGTTTTCTTCCGTTCTTTTCCCATAGCGGGAGCGGGATCATCGTAAGTTATATTCTGATTGGATTTGTGCTGAGTGTATACCGGTATAAAAATATTCCGTTGGCTTTTGGGAAGGAAAAAATTAAATATAATAAATTTTACAGTCTCCGAAACTGATGGTTCCCCGAACACTTACCACAGGCGCATCTGCCATGGGGACAGGGGGTTTATGGATTTCTTCAATGTCTCCAAAAGAGGTTGTGGCAGTTACAGTGACATCCCATTCTTTTGGAAGGAATAATGATGTTTCACCAAAAGCGTTTTCCACATAGATCTCGGCGGAATTTCCCTGTATCCTAGCATGGTCGAAATAAGCTTTTAAAGATCCGAAGGAGCATTTTAAATAAGCCCGACGAAAATCATCCGTCTCGAAATATTTGGAAGTTCCGGCAAAGGATATATTGCAATGGACATCAGATTCACCGGAATGGGTGCCGGGTTCCCTCCCCGGATCAAAATCAATATCGGGTTTGAAAGGCGGCCGGTTCGGAAAGAGAAAGGAAAGACCGATACTTCCGAATACGGCCGCTGCCAAAACCGCAAATGGGTTGAAGATTCTGAAAGGCAGGAAATCATCATACATAATAAAGATGATCGCCGCAGGGATCAGAATTCCGTAGAAGTTGCGGTAGGGTATGTTTTTGACCATAAAGCAGACCAAAAGTATAGTGAACAAGATCCTTGTCAGATTGATCTCCCGGAACAATCCGAAATTGCTAAGCAGTATGAAAACTGCAGTCAGAATAAAAACAATTCCCCAGAAATAATTTCTATCTTTCATATTCATTCCTCTTTTCTTCTAATTTAAATTTCAGTGGTTTGTAGTAATAACGGGATACATAGACCTGTTTGTGCGTGCCCGCAAATTCAACGACACTGGACGCTGTCAGATTCTTTGTAATCGAATAAATATGGTTGATATTCAGAATCGTCGATTTGGAAACCCTCATAAAACTGCCCGGAAGTATTTCTTCCAGCTCGTAGAGCTTAAGCTTTGTCAGATATACCTGCTTTTTGGTATGAGCGCGTATATGGCCTGACTCTGTCTCAAAAAATAAGATGTCATCTAAGGGAATATAATATTCCGTGTCATTTTGATAACAGACAAATTTTTTGGAGCCAAGGGCAATATCGGAAAGTGCCGCCTGAAGCCTTTGAATTTCTTCGTTGAGAGAGGCACAGCGGATCAGGATTTCGTTTTCAGTTAGTGTTGCGTCAAATTCAATGTTTATTTTCATGTCGTGTCTCCCTTATGCATTTATCCTATCCAAAATCCTCCAAATTGTAAACAGAAAATCGGTAAGTGGTCAGAATTGAGCCGTAAGTGGTGGAAATATTCGTCAAACAGATTTGTAAAGTGGAGAGGTTTGCAGTATAATAGGTTTGCTAAGGAGGGTTATAACTTGAAACAATCCACGAAATATCTGAAAATATTCTGTAATCTGGCCTGGGCGCTGGCAGTATTGTTGTTCCTTCTATTTGTTCTGCCCAGGATACTGGTATTTTTTATGCCCTTTGTAGTGGGCTTTATCCTGTCATTGATTGCCAATCCTATGGTGCGGTTTCTGGAGAAGAAACTAAAAATAAAACGCAAATACGGTACGATGCTGATTATTGTATGTGTAATAGCGGTAGTGGTATTGCTGGGCTATGGAATCATTGCGGCACTGGCCGTGGGAATCAGAGGTTTTATGGAATATCTGCCTACCATGTCTGCCAATGCAAAGACAGAGATTATAGCGGCGATTGACAGTCTGGAAACGATGATACAGAAGGTTCCGTTTTTACAGAATATCAATGTTTCCGAAATAGAAAAAAACGTAACCAATACGTTAAGCGGACTTGTGGTAGGGGAGGATTCCATTACCGTAACAACACTGGGAGGAATTGCAAAAAGCCTGCCTAATATGCTGGTCAGCGGCGTTATGGGACTTTTAGCTACTTATTTTTTTATTGCCGACAGAGATAAACTGGCAGAACGCATCAGCGGACATCTGCCAGATTCCTTAACAGAACGGACCATGCAGATGTATGCGCATATATTAAAAGCAGTAGGCGGTTATTTTAAGGCACAGTTTAAGATTATGGGCGTAATCTATGTAGTGATCACCATTGGACTGGTCTTGTTGAGAGTCAAATATGCATGGTTAATCGGTTTTGGAATTGCGTTTTTAGATATGCTTCCTGTGTTTGGCACCGGAACAGTGCTGACGCCCTGGGCGATTATAAAATTCTTTTCCGGAAACTACGGGCAGGCGGCGGGCATGCTGGTTCTTTATGTGGTGGCGCTATTGGTGCATCAGCTCATTCAGCCGAAGCTGATTGGGGAATCCGTAGGGATGAATCCCTTTGCTACCTTATTTTTTATGTACATTGGGTACCAGTGTTACGGAGTAACAGGTATGATCATTGCCATTCCTCTTGGAATGCTTTTGATTAATTTTTATAAGGCGGGGGCTTTTGACCGGGTGATTTGGTGTTTTCGGGAGATTGCAAAAGATTTTAATGAATTCAGGAAAATAGATCAAACAGAAAAACGAGGAGTAGAGGACGATGAGTAAATTGCAGGTTAGAAATTCTTTTCTGCTGTTTGTGGCAGCATTTATCTGGGGGACGGCTTTTGTAGCCCAGAGTGTAGGTATGGAATATATTGAACCTTTTACGTTCAGCACACTGCGCTCTTTTATCGGAAGCGCATTTTTGGTTCCCTGCATCGGGATATTGGGGAAATGGAAAGGAAAAAAGGCAGAACAGCCCGCAGAGGATGGAAAAGAGCTTTTAAGAGGAGGCCTTGTCTGCGGCGTTGTTATTTTTACAGCCGCAAATCTGCAGCAGGTGGCTATGCAGTATACGAGTGTGGGCAAATCTGGATTTTTGACGGCTCTTTATATTGTGATCGTACCCATAATCGGTGTGGTATTCGGGAAAAAGCCGGGAAAGAAGCTGGTTGCTGCAGTGGCATTGGCTGTAGTAGGGCTATATCTGCTTTGTATGCAAACCGGCAGTTTTAAACTGGAATTCGGGGACATACTGTTATTGTTCAGCGCGTTTTCGTTTTCCGTACATATTATGGTGATCGATCACTATACACAGAAGGTAGACGGGGTAAAATTATCCTGTATTCAGTTTTTTGTTTGCGGCATTCTTTCTATGATTGTTATGCTGATTTTTGAACATCCGTCCCTTTCTGCCATTTGGGCAACGATACTCCCGCTCCTTTATGTAGGAGTTCTTTCTTCCGGTGTGGCATATACCTTGCAGATTGTAGGGCAAAAGGGAATGAACCCTGTGATCGCCTCTTTGATCATGAGCCTGGAATCTGTGATTTCCGCAATTGCCGGCTGGGCAATTTTAGGGCAGATTTTATCAAAACGGGAGATTGCCGGATGCGTAGTGATGTTTTTGGCAATTATATTGGCGCAGCTCCCGGAAAAAGTTGAATTACGGGCAGAAAGCTGATAAGATAAACACAGATTGGAAAAGAGGGTGGATATATGGAAGTACTGTTTTGGCTGGGATGTATGGTGATTTTTCTGATTATTGAGGCAGTTACAGTGGGACTGGCTACGATTTGGTTTGCAGTTGGAGCTTTAGCAGCGCTGGTCACAGCTTTGCTAGGCGGAGGGCTCCTCCTTCAGATCCTATTGTTTTTCCTGGTATCTTTGGTGCTTTTGATTTTTACCAGGCCGGTTGCGCTGAAATATTTTAGCGGAAATAAACTGCGGACAAATTACGAAGATGCCCTCGATAAAACGGTGAAAATCACAGAACGTGTGGACAACATAGGCGGAACCGGGACAGCTGTCTTAAACGGACAGGAATGGACAGCCCGGATGCAGAAGGATGATATGGTACTGGAGAGTGGGGAACTGGCGAAAGTGGCAGCCGTAAAAGGCGTAAAACTGATCCTGATACCCTTAGAGAAAGACTGACGTAAAAAATACAGGAGAGAAGAGGAAACTAATTATGAATCAGATTATGGTGTACGGGTTCTGTATTCTGGCAGCTTTGATTTTGGCAGCGATGCTGATTAAGTATCGTTCTACGACAAAAGCATGGGAAAAACAAATGCAAAACCAGAAAAATTCTATGCAGGAAATGAAAGAATATCATGATATTCTGCGTATCGATATGAAATGTCTGTTAAAAGACCAGGAAGAGACCGAACAGCATCTTTTGGATTCTTTTTTGCATATGAAAGAGACGACAGAGAGTATTGACAGTCAGAAGGAAGAACAGGCACAGGAGATTCTGCGCCAAGAAGAAAGCCTTTCGGATGTAAAAAAGGAAATACAGGCATTGAAAGACGAAACAGGAACACTGGCAGAAACCACGGCGGATGCCCGGATGAAAATAGAAAAACTGGAAGGGTGCAGTCAGTCTGCCAATGATGTATACAGGGAATTTCTGGAAAAGAATCAGGAGCGGAAGAGATTGGCAGACCAGGTACAAAAACAGGCGGATGCGATCACAAACCTGGCAGCAGAATTTCAAAAGCAGGTTCAGTGGGTTACAGATTTGGCAGAGCAGATAGAACTGCTGTCTTTGAATGTCAATATTGAAGCAGCCAAAAATGAAGAGCGGGAAAATGGATTTTCTGTCATCGCCTTGGAAATGAAAAAGCTTTCGGAAGAGAGCAGAGAACTTTCCGAAGCATTTGCCGGAAAAAATAAGACATTTTGTGAATATGCACAGCAGAATCAAGACAACATAGATCATATGATAAAATTACAGGAAACAGAACAGACTAAGATTACAAAAACAGGTTTTCTGTTAGAGCAGCTTTCTAAGGAGACACAGAAAGCGCTCCAGGCCGCGGAAGATGTTTCCGGCGGCATAGAAGGGCTTGAAACGACAAGGGAAAAGATACTTGAGGAGTTGGATCATTTGCCGTCTATAAAGAATCAGGATCAGGAAGAGATTACGTTAGAGGAATTGCAGAATATGCTAAAGGCAGCAAAAGAAGACGGCAGCAGCCTGATGAAATTGACGGAAGAAATGCAGACCAGAATAACAGAATAGAAGCTGCATGGACGAAATCGTAAAGTCGGAGTGATAGCATGAAACTTGGAATTGTTATGGAAGGCGGCGCCAGCAGGACAGTATTTTCCTGTGGGGTGGCAGACTGCTTTCTGGAAGAAGGCCTGATGCCGGATTATTTTGTAGGTGTGTCGGCAGGAATTGCCTTTGGCGTTACTTATCTTTCCGAGCAGAGGGGCAGAAACAGAAAAATTATAGAGACTTACATGCCGGATAAACGATATATGGGGATCCGGTATCTGTTTGACCGGAATAGGAAAACATTTTATAATATTCCGTTTGTATTTGACGAGGTACCAAACCGGCTGCTACCTTTTGATTATGAATCATTTGCAGCCTATCCGGGAGAAGTGGAGGCTGTAGTCACCAACATCAAAACAGGCAGGGCGGAGTACCTTCCTGTCCCAAGGGATGATAAGGAGTTCCGGGTGCTTGTGGCAAGCTGTGCGCTGCCTGTCCTGTTCCAGCCTGTAAAATTGGGGAAACACTATTATTTAGACGGCGGCGTGGCGGATTCCATTCCCTATAAAAGAGCATTGGAAAAGGGCTGTGACAAGGTAATTGTCATCCTGACCAGAGAGCGGGATTATGTAAAAAAGACGGAGAGATCCATTCATACAATAGCGAAATTGTATCAGCATTATCCCAAATTAATAGAAAGTCTGAAAAACAGGGCAGAGCATTATAACCGGTGCATGAAGGATCTGCATCAGGCAGAAAAAGAGGGAAAGGTATTTGTAATTGCCCCGGAGAGTACACTGGGGGTAGGGCGTACAGAAAAATCGCCCGAGAAACTGTTAAAACTCTATGAAGAAGGGTATTATCAGGCAAAAGAATCGATGCATGCATTGCAGTTATATCTAAAAGACGATAAGGATCAGACGTAAAAGACCGCACGAAAGACAGGTGGCGACAATGAAACCGAAAGAGCAGTACAACAATGCAAAATATTGGCAGATCGGATTTTTTTCCTTTAACAACGCCGCTACGAATTTGTATTTGGCGTTAATGGGATATATTTCTTACTATGCCAATTCCATTGCCGGTTTTGGAGTCATACTGATCTCTGTGATTTTAACAGCGCAAAATGTATTTGACGCCGTTACAGATCCGGTGGTGGGATTTTTGCTGGATCGGACGAAGGGACGGTTTGGAAAATTCCGTCCTTTTATGTTGGGCGGCAATCTGATTATGGCAGTAAGTTCCATATTGATGTATTTTACCACACATGAAGTAACGCCGTTTTTGAGAGTCGCTTATTTTGTTCTGGTATATGCTATGTTTGTGCTGGGGTATACATTTCAGACCGTTGTGGCCAAGTCGGGACAGTCCATTCTGACAGATAATCCCAGTCAGAGGCCTGTATCTACTTATTTTGATTCCTTATTTATTATGGCAGCTTACGGAGGAACGGCACTATTTGTAGGAAATTATCTGGTGCCCAAATACGGCGGTTTTACGAATGAGGTTTTATTTCAGGAATATGTATTCTGGGTGGTGCTTTTGTCTTTTTTCTGTACGATATTGGCGATGATCGGAATTGCAGAAAAAGACAGGGAGGAACATCTTTTAAAACATGTGGGATATCAGAAAATTTATGTCAGGGATTACTGGGAAATCCTAAAGAATAACAAACCCATCCGTATGCTGATCATTGCGGCTTGTACGGATAAATTTGCCTCGACGGTATATTCCCATACGACAGTGGGCGTTATGCTTTACGGGATTATGATGCAGGATTACGGAATATCCGGACTGATCGGTGTTGTGACGGCAGTTCCAACTCTGGTTGTAGTCAGCGCGGGGATTCGCGTAGCACAGAAAATGGGGCAGAAAAAAGCTCTCGTTTTGTTTACGGCTCTGGGGATTTTTTTCCAGATAATCATGATGTTTGTGCTGATGTCAGATCAAGTTTGCAGAATACGTTTTTCCTTAAAAGCGGTTAATGGAATTACGGTCTGGTTTGTGGGGATTTTTATTCTGCTGAACGGGTGCAAATCCATTACCAATAATATGGTTGTGCCTATGATTGCAGACTGCTCCGATTACGAGCGATACCGCAGCGGCAAATTTGTGCCGGGGCTTATGGGAGCTTTGTTTTCTTTTGTGGACAAAGTGTTTGCAGCCCTTGGAACTGCTTTTGTGGGAATTGTTATGATGATCATGGGGTATAACCGCAGACTTCCCCAGATTGGAGATGCGGTTACACCGGAATTGAAATGGACGACACTGTTTCTCTATTGCATTATGCCCGTCATCGGCTGGATTTGTTCTCTCGTCTCCATGCGTCATTATGCGCTGGATAAAAAGACGATGCACGAGATTGTGCAAAAGCTGCAGGAGAGCAGCAGGCAGAAAAAGGCATAATGCATTAGTACACATAGGGCGCGGAGTGAAGGCCGCTGTGATAACATAGGTTTCCAAGAGAAGAAAGCAGCTTTGTAATGGCAGCTTTTTCTTCTTTTGGGGAATGCTCTGCGGCAAAATAGGCTGCGATTTCATTTAGCATCTGACTGTACTGTAGTTTGGCTTTTTCAAAGAGATCTATGAAACTTTCCGACGACTGGAGTTTCCTGTCCCAGGGATTTGCCCAGATGTGGTGGGAAAGGTTGCAGGGATCTTTGTGGAAAATCAGGGTATCACTGGGAATGAGAGGAGATAACACCGGATAGCCGGGAAGAACTGTCTCCAATCTGCGTATCAGTGATTTTTTACGTCCGGAAGGATCGTAAAGCAGTTTAGTGGCCAGCTGCATAGCATGAATGGCCTGCAAAATCCGATGCCTGGTTAAGCCGAGTCCCGGATAGGTTTTGGAAAAAGCATAATACAGCAGAGTGGAAATCACCATACGCTGGTCTTTGGAAAGAAAAATACTTTCGTTTTGATGAAATTCACTGGGCAGCCTGTGCTGATAGTGCCACAAAAGAGTCGTATCAATATCGGTTTCCAGGCGGACATGACCGCCGATATAACCTTTGGCCTTTTGTCCGTAATGGCTTCTGGCATAGACATAGGGATGACATGCGGTATCCAGCAGATAATGTCCGATAAATCCCAGAATATAAGTGTGGGCAATCTGCTGCTCCCTGCTGGTGGGGAAAATCCTGGGGCTTTCCAGAAGATGTTTCAGAAATTTTCTGGTATCTGCTGTATGGGCAGTAGAGCCGGGGTTCTTTTTCGGTGTCATCAAAGACAATATATCATAGAAAAAAATATCCGGTCCCTGGAGGCCAAGGCAGAATACGGTGTGATTTTTCTGGATGGTCTGTTTTAAGGCGGAATTGCTTACAAGCTGGTAAGTCTGTTGTCCGAATAGATAGTGTGTTGTAAAACCTGGCATGATAAAAACCTCCTACTTAGGAACTATTATACCCCAAAAACTGGAAAAAAACAGGGGGTTGTGATATACTTTCGCATTGATATAGGAAAATGTGTGGGGACGGCCCTATCTCCACAACATTTATAAAAGCAGCAAAACAAAAAACGAATGAGGATATAGAATGAAGATTAGGATTTGTATTACAAAAAGGAATATGTTTTGTACGGCAGTAGTGGCGGTTGTTTCTTTTCTGGCTCATGTTCTGTCGGGGATTTCTGTGTTTAATATGGTTTTATTTACGGTGATGTATTTTGGAGTTAAGAATATAGAGATTGAACTGGATGAAAAGTTTCATTGGTTTTTTCTGGTGGGAATGATCGGAGCCGGGAGTGTGCTGACGACTTGGCTGATTCAGTATCTGCTTTTGGTGGAAGATCTGCGGGTAAGGATTTCAAACAGGACTTTTTTTCTGAATATTTGTTGTGTCTTGTTTGTGTATTTGGTGGTGCAGATATTTACGGGCAGGGGAGAATGGACCTGTATGATTGCCCATAGTTTGCTTATGGTGTTTGCGGGGATCAATTATTTTGTATATGATTTTCGGGGAAATGAGCTGACTTTTGGGGATTTTAAATCGGTGGCTACGGGACTTAGTGTGGCGTCGAATTATCGGTTTGTTCTTAATGCTCAGGCGATGAATACGATCCTTTTGACGGTGGTGTTTATTGCGGGGCTTCGCAAGTTGAAGATTTCGTGCAGGAAAGTATGGTTGATGCGGATTTTGTGTCTTTCTCTGGCGGTTTGTTCTTTTGTGTATGTGGCGGAGAAAACCCAAAATACCGTAACGGAAACCTGGGAGCAGAAAGGGACTTACCAGAATGGATATTTGCTGAATTTTGTGTTAAGCATCCGGGATTCTTTTGTGAAAAAACCGGACAATTATTCCGAAAAACTGATTCAAAATTTGGAGAAACGATATGGGGATGTGAAAACGGCTGGGAAAGAAGAAAAGCCTACGGTGATTGTGATTATGGATGAGTCTTTTGCAGATTTTAATGTGTTGGGAGAGATGAAGACGAATCAGGAAGTGATGCCTTTTATAGATTCCCTGACGGAAAATACCATAAAGGGATATGCGCTTTCTTCGGTGTTTGGGGCGAAAACGCCCAATTCCGAATGGGAATTTCTGACGGGAAACAGTATGGCATATCTGCCGCCGGGTTCTGTTGCCTACCAGCAGTATTTGGTGGAGGAAAATGCATATTCGATACTGGATACCATGAAAAAAGAAGATTATACCTGTGTGGCCATGCATCCTTATTATGAAACAGGCTGGAGTAGAGATAAAGTCTATCCGATGCTGGGATTTGATGAGATGTATTTTCTGGATGATTTTGACCAGAGTAATCTGATGCGAAAGTATGTGTCCGATGCTGTGATGTTTGATCAGGTTATTAAACGGTATGAAGAGGGAAAAGGAAAAGAAAACCTGTTTTTAATGGGAATTACCATGCAGAACCATGGAGGATATCGGGATACCTATGAGAATTTTGAAACGGATGTCTATGGAACCAATATCTTTTATCCGGATGTGAACCAGTACCTTTCTCTGGCGCATCAGACAGACCTTGCAGTAAAAGATCTGATTTCGTATTTTTCAAAAGAGAAAGAGCCTGTGGTTATTTGCTTTTTCGGAGATCATCAGCCTAGTTTGAATACGGCTTTTTACCGGAGGTTAAACGGCAAAGGTTTGTCGGGGCTGACTTTGGAAGAACTGGAAGAACTCTATGAAGTGCCATTTTTTATCTGGACAAATTACGAGAGCGAAAGCGAAACCGTAGAACGGACAAGTCTGAATTTTCTCTCCACGATGCTGCTGGAGCGGGCGGGGATTCCGCTGTCGCCCTATCAGAGTTTTCTTTCTGATTTGAGGAAGGAAGTGCCTGCTATGAATGCAAGGGCATATTATTCCAATGACAGAAAAAAATATGTGCATTACGGAGAGGGGAGCAAAAAAGAAGAAGCCTGGATGGATCGATACCGCAGTTTGCAGTACAACGGACTGTTTGACGATAAGAACAGGAGCGAGGAATTTTTTGGACATCAGCAGAAGGAGTAGGAGGAAACTTTAAAGAAAGGCAGTTAAAAATATGGAACAGGATTTGTTAAAACAGTATCAGAAAATAGTGGATGACAATCCCTTTGCCGCAGCGATTGGCATGGAAATTCTAAACATCCGGGAGGGATATGTATTTGCCAGGGTGAAAACGCGAAAAGAGCTGAAAAATATATATGGAGATTTGCATGGCGGCTGTCTGTATACCGTTGCCGACAATATGGCAGGAATTGCCGCCAGCACCTACGGGTATTATGTGACTACGGTAAACGGAAGCATCCAGTATTTAAAAGCCGCAAGAAACACAGAATATATTGATTGTGAGGCAGAAGTCATAAAGCCGGGAAGAAGCATCAGCGTGGTTTCTGTCCGGATCAGAGACGATAGGAAGATGCTATTGAATACAGCGGAATTTACGTATTTTAATTTAAAAAAGAGAGAACCTTCTGAGGAGAAGCCAGAATAGAAGACGGGAGAGGATAGCGTGAACAGAGAAGAATTCAGAAAAATGATTAAGCAGGGTGCCGTGATTTTAGACGGAGCCACCGGCAGCAATCTTCAGGCAGCAGGCATGAAAATGGGTGTCTGTCCGGAGCAGTGGATTTTAGAAAATCCAAATGCAATCTTAACATTGCAGAAAGAATATGTAAAAGCAGGGACGAATATTTTATATGCCCCCACGTTTACGGCAAACCGCATTAAGCTGGCGGAATACGGTCTGGCGGACCGTTTGGAGGAGATGAATCACAAGCTGGTAGCCCTTGCCAGGGAAGCGGCAGGGGATGCGGCTTACGTTGCAGGGGATATTTCCATGACAGGATTGCAGCTCTATCCCATTGGAGATATGCAGTTTGAAGAGCTGGTAGAAATATATAAAGAGCAGGTAAAAGATATGTATGACGCAGCCTATATCCCTGTCATAGTGAAACCAAATGCCGGTCTGCCTAAGCTGATTGACGGAAAAACTGTATACGATATGCCGCCGGAGGAATTTGCGGAGGCGATGCTGCACCTGGCAGAATGCGGAGCCCGTATTTTTGGCGGCTGCTGCGGAACAACGCCGGATCATATCCGGACAATGCGCAAAATACTTCAAAACCAGCCATTGCTGCCGGTAAAAAAAGAACACAGAAGATTTTTAACTTCCGAACGTCAATATACGGAAATTACATTAGACGGGCCTTTTACCATCGTAGGGGAACGGATCAATCCCACCGGCAAGAAGAAGCTGCAGGCATCTCTGCGGGAAGGAAGTCTTGACCTGGTCCGGGAAATGGCAGTCAAGCAGGAGCAGGACGGCGCTAAGATTTTGGATATCAATATGGGGATGAACGGCATTGACGAAAAAGAAATGATGCTGAAAGCGGTTTATGAAGTGTCCCAGACGGTGGACCTGCCTCTTTGCATTGATTCCAGCCATGTGGATATTGTGGAAGCGGCGCTTCGGATTTATCCGGGACGGGCGTTGATCAATTCTATTTCTCTGGAAAAAGAAAAATTTACGAATTTGCTTCCCATTGCAAAAAAGTACGGAGCGATGTTTATTCTGCTGCCCCTTTCGGATGCCGGGCTTCCTAAGGACAGAGAAGAGAAACACAAAATTATAGATCAGATCGTGGAGGCTGCCCTTGCTATCAGTATGTGCAAAGAAGATATTATCGTAGACGGCCTGGTAGCCACTGTGGGAGCAGAACCTTCTGCAGCGGTGGAATGCCTTGCGACGATTGCTTATTGTAGAGAACAGCAGCTGGCAACGATTTGCGGATTGTCGAATATATCCTTTGGCCTGCCGGAACGCAGCTGCATCAATACGGCGTTTTTGACAGCGGCAATTACAAAGGGACTGACTATGGCCATTGCAAATCCGGCTCAGGAAGTATTGGTAGATGCGGCATATGCTACCGATCTTTTGATGAATAAAGAGGGTGCGGATTTGCGTTACATTAGGCGGGCGAACAGCAGGAGGGAGCAGGCAGAGGCCAGTCAGAAACCCGCAGGCGCAGACGGCAGCATTCCGGAAGGAAAAGAAGTATCAGAAAGAGAGAAAATCTTTGACTGCGTTGTAAATGGAAATAAAGGGAAAATCTTAAAAGAAGTGGAGACAGCCCTGGAAAAGGGAGAGGAGCCGGATGCGCTGATCAAAGAAGTTTTGATCCCGGCGATCGGAAAAGTCGGAGATTTGTTTGAACAGCAGGTTTATTTCCTGCCCCAGTTGATCTCTTCTGCGGATACGATGCAAAAGGCCATTGCCTATTTGGAGCCGATGCTTGCGCAGAGTGAGGATGCGGAGCCAAAGGCAGCAATTGTGGTGGCAACTGTAGAGGGAGACATTCACGACATCGGCAAAAATCTGGTGGCTTTGATGCTGCGGAATTACGGATACCGGGTGATTGACCTTGGCAAAGATGTAACGGCGGAAAAGATTGTGGAGACTGCCATTGCGGAAGATGCAAAAATCATAGGGCTTTCCGCGCTTATGACAACGACGATGATGCGTATGAAAGATGTGGTAGAACTGGCTTTGGAAAAAGGTTGTGAGAGTAAAATTATTATTGGCGGAGCTGCGGTGACAGAGAGTTTTGCTCAGGAAATCGGGGCTCATGGGTATTCTAAGGATGCGGCAGAGTGTGTGCGGCTGGTGGAGAGATTACTGGGGTAATATGTGCTTGCTTTTTTGGGCAAAAGTGGCTACAATATAGGAAAAAGGATAGGAGAAGATAGACTATGGCAATACTTGGATTTGGGGAAATGATCGGGATGCTGAAAAAGAACCCGAAGAAAATTGTTTTTACAGAAGGCACAGATGCACGTATTTTGGAAGCTGCTTCCCGTTTGCTGGCCAGTAACTTTTTGAGTCCCATTTTAGTTGGTGACGAAGATGAAATATTTGCGGCATCTGAAGAGTGCGGTTATAATATTCGCGGAGCACAGATTATTGATCCGAAGAAATTTGACAGATTGGATGAAATGGCGGAAATGTTCTGTGAACTGCGTAAGGGCAAAGGCGTAACAATGGAGCAGGCAAAGGAAATCCTGCTGCAGACGAATTATTTTGGAACGATGCTGATCAAAATGGGATTAGCAGATGCCCTGTTAGGAGGAGCTACATATTCAACGGCAGATACCGTTCGTCCGGCATTGCAGTTGATTAAGACAAAGCCCGGAAACAGCATTGTATCTTCCGTATTTATTCTGGTACGTTCCAGAGCAACCGGTGATAATGAAGTTCTGGCGATGGCAGATTGCGCAATCAATATTCATCCTACAGAGGACCAGTTGGTAGAGATTGCGATCGAGGCAGCAGAGTGTGCTAAGATTTTCGGTGTAGATCCGAAAGTTGGATTCTTAAGCTATTCTACTTTTGGTTCCGGAGAGGGTGAAGACGTAGACCGTATGAGGAATGCAGCAGAAAAGACGAAATTAAAAGCGCCTGATCTTGCAGTAGAAGGCGAGCTGCAGTTTGACGCTGCCGTATCTCCCCGTGTTGCACGTACAAAATGTCCGGAATCTGCGATTGCAGGCCACATCAATACATTTATTTTCCCTGATATCAGCGCAGGCAATATCGGTTATAAGATTGCACAGCGTTTGGGCGGGTTTGAAGCATACGGACCGATTTTGCTTGGACTTAATGCACCGGTTAATGATTTGTCCAGAGGATGTAATGCGACGGAAGTATATTCTATGGCGATTATTACAGCGGCATTGGCATAATTGTAAAAAATTTCAAAAAGTACTTGACTTTTACAAGTAAATGGCTATATAATAATAGGGCAGGTCAGCAATGGCTTGTCCAATATGGGATCTTAGCTCAGCTGGGAGAGCATCTGCCTTACAAGCAGAGGGTCA
>CAYQRG010000015.1:8587-18089 GCA_964419645.1 uncultured Eubacterium sp. | reverse complement strand
CCTGCAAATTTTGTTTTAAAATCATTGACAGAAAGGCGGGCAATCAGCTTTCTGCTTTCATAGACCCCCGCCAACGACAATTCCTGATTCTTTTTCTTTGATGCTGTCATACAATTTCCTTCTTACTTATTTTCTGCGATGTATTCTTTGATACCGCCCCAGACTTTATCTTTGTCGGACAGGATCAGATCATCCTCTGTCATTCCTTCCGGCATCGGCCATTCCACACCGATCTCCGGATCTTTCCACAGCAATCCGCCCTCATCATTCGGATGATAAAAATCCGTTACTTTATAACAGAACTCCGCATAATCGCTCAACACTACAAATCCATGGGCAAATCCCTTGGGAATGAAAAACTGTTTTTTATTTTCTGCGGAAAGTCTTACGCCAAACCATTTTCCAAAGGTTTCTGAGCCTTTTCTTAAATCAACGGCAACGTCAAACACTTCTCCGTTTATGACACGCACCAGCTTGTCCTGGGGATAATTGATCTGAAAATGCAGTCCCCGAAGCACCCCTTTTTTGGAGGCAGACTGATTGTCCTGTACAAATTCACAATCAATGCCTGCTGCTTTAAAATCATTGTAATTATAAGTCTCCACAAAGTAACCTCTGGCATCTCCGAATACAGTAGGTTCGATGACTTTTAATCCTGCAATGCCGTTGCAATCTTCTGTTACCTGAATCTTTCCCATGTCTTACACCTCTTCTATAGTCCTTCTGCAACCTCGATCAGATACTGTCCGTATTCTGTTTTCAGCAAAGGCTGCGCTAATTTTATCAACTGTTCCCGGTCAATAAATCCTCGTTTGTATGCGATTTCTTCAATACAGGAAATATACAATCCCTGGCGTTTCTGAAATGCAGAAACAAAATCCGCCGCCGCCAGAAGCATATCATGGCTGCCGGTATCTAACCATGCAAAGCCCCTGCCCAGCGTCTCTACGGAAAGAGTTCCCCTCTTCAAATATTCGTTGTTGATACTGGTAATCTCAATTTCACCTCTTGCAGAGGGCTTTACGTTTTTGGCAATCTCAACCACGTCATTGTCGTAAAAATAGAGTCCCGGCACCGCATAATTGGATTTGGGATGCTCTGGTTTTTCTTCTATAGACAAAGCCTTGCCTGTTTCATCAAATTCCACAACGCCGTATTCCCTGGGGTCCCTCACATAATATCCGAAAATCGTGGCTCCCGGCTGGCTTTCTGTACGTTCTGCCGCGTTTTTCAGCACTCTGGAGAAACTCTGCCCGTAAAAAATATTATCTCCCAATACCAGCGCCGCTGCATCGTTTCCGATAAATTTATCTCCGATGATAAAAGCATCCGCCAGTCCTCTGGGTTCTTCCTGAATGGCATATTCAAACCGCATCCCAAGCTGATCTCCGGAGCCTAACAATTCTTTGAACACCGGTAAATCTCTGGGCGTGGAAATGATCAGCACTTCCCGGATCCCTGAAAGCATCAGTGTAGACAAGGGATAGTAGATCATAGGCTTGTCATAAATCGGCATAATCTGCTTGCTGATCGCTTTTGTCAATGGATAAAGACGTGTCCCGGAACCGCCCGCTAAAATAATTCCTTTCATCGTATACTCCTCTCATGCCGCAAGAAAGAAGGCTTACCCGGTTTTCATCCAACTGCGCAACCCTTCTTTCTGCAAAAAATCATTTATTTATCCTGATACATCTCGTTGTAATATTTCTGATAATCACCACTGGTGACATTGTTCATCCAGTCTTCATGTTCAAAGAACCATGCAATCGTCTTACGGATGCCCTCTTTAAACATAGTCTCCGGCTCCCAGCCAATCTCTGCTTTGATCTTGTCCGGAGCAATGGCATATCTTCGGTCATGTCCCTTTCGGTCTTCCACATACGTGATCAGATCTTTGCTTACTAACTTTCTTCTTTCGTCGTCCTCCGGCAGCATTTCTAAAAGTGTCTCAAGGATAATATTTATAATCTCAATATTTTGCTTTTCATTATGTCCGCCGATATTGTAAGTCTCTCCCAGGCGACCCTGTTCCTGTACCATGTCGATTCCCTTGGCATGATCGTCAACGTACAGCCAATCACGGACATTCTTGCCGTCTCCATATACCGGAAGCTTCTTGCCATGGAGGGCGTTATTGATAATCAACGGAATCAGCTTCTCCGGGAACTGATATGGTCCGTAGTTGTTGGAACAATTCGTGATGTTCGCCGGAAAATGATACGTATCAATATATGCCTTTACCAGAAAATCAGAAGATGCTTTGCTGGCAGAATAAGGACTGTGGGGATCGTATGGGGTTGTCTCATAGAAATAACCTCCGTCTTCCTCTAAGGAGCCGTACACTTCATCTGTGGAAACATGGAGAAATTTCTTCCCTTCTTTAAAAGTGCCGTCCGGCAGCTCCCATGCAGCCTTGGCACAGTTGAGCATTACAGCCGTTCCCAGTACGTTGGTCTTGACAAATACCTCCGGAGTCCGGATACTTCTGTCTACATGGCTTTCTGCTGCAAAATGCACCACCCGGTCAATGTCATTTTCTTCAAAAATCTGCATAATTGCATCTTTATCCGTGATATCGGCTTTGATAAATGTATAATTGTCCCGGTTTTCAACGTCTTTTAAATTCTCCAGATTGCCTGCATAGGTCAATACATCCACATTGATAATACGGATTTCGTTGTCATATTTGCGAAACATATAATGAATATAATTGGAACCGATAAATCCTGCTCCTCCAGTTACTAAATAGGTCCTCATAAAATGCGGCCTCCTTTATTTATTCTTTCAGAAACCAAATTTCTTCCTTTTTCTTCCATAATTAACACATTATAGCATTATCTCTCTTAAAATACAAGTTTTGTTACTTCCTGACAAATAATTTCAGATAGACACCTGCCGCAAAATTACGGAGCTTACGGATTCTTACGCTCCTGTTTACTTCCGCTTTGGACAAATGCAGTTCTTTGCGGAATTTATTCACCAGATGAATATGCTCTTTGACATAATCTTCTGTTTTATCTCCTGCCATAACATTCCCCGTATTGGAGTCATTACGAACCCTGAAATAATTCAGAGGTTCATGGATAATGTAAACGTCTCCCATACAGGCCAACTGCACCCAAAAATCATAGTCCAAAATATAAGTATACCAAGGATCAAATCCCCCGGTCTTTTCTACCGCGCTCCTTCGGAACGTATTTGCAAGAGGTGCTCCAAAATAATTTTTTACAAAAAAGCCTTTTCTTGCAATTTCCTTTCCGTTTGTTAAGCCTTTGGTCTTATATCTTTTATAAAATCCTTTTGGTTTTCCGTTTAAATCAAACAAACGGGTGTCACTCTCTGCCAAAACCGCTGTGGGATTTTGAATCAACGCTTTTACTTCTTTTTCTAAGGCGGTTTCTGCCAGCATATCATCTGCGCAGATTAATTTGATAAATTCTCCGCTGCATTTGGAAAGACAGTGGTTCCAGTTGCCCGACATACCCAGATTCTTCTCATTTTTGTATAATTTAATCCGGTCATCTCCTATTTTCTCAATGACCTCTACTGTATTGTCTGTAGACTTGTCATCGCAGATCACAAGCTCCAGATTGGAATAAGTCTGATTCAAAACAGAATCTATTGTCTCTTTGATATAGGCGGCGTTATTATAAGCCGGAATGCAGACACTTACCAGTGGTTTCATAAAATCTCCTTCATATATACATCCAATGCGTCTTTCCATTCTGCCATTTGAAACTGATCTCCTGCCACAAGCCGGAGCATATAATTATCCAAAACAGAATACGCAGGACGCTTTGTAGGTGAATTGTATTCCTCAGTGGTAACATATTTTACAACCGTATCTTTTCCTGCTTTTTTGAAAATCTCCACTGCAAAGTCCGCCCAGCTGCACTGTCCTTCACAGGTTGCATGATAAGTGCCGTAATTTTCGGTGGGCTCCAGAAAATGAATCATCTTCGCTAATTCTGCTGCGCTGGTGGGAGAACCGAACTGATCGGATACCACGGTGATTGTGTCGTGGGATTCGGAAAGTTTTAACATCGTTTTCACAAAATTCTTTCCGTCTCCATACAGCCATGCGGTACGGAAAATAAAATGCTTCGGAGCAAATTCCTTTACAAAATGTTCTCCCTCTAATTTGGTTTTTCCATATGCGCTGATCGGCCCCGTAGCATCAAATTCTGTCAGAGGTTTCGGAGATGTTCCCGGAAATACATAATCGGTAGATACATGGATCAGCTTAATGTCATATTTGGCTGCAGCAATGCTTAAATTCCTGGGACCTATGGCATTGATGCGGTAAGCCAGATCCCACTGTGTTTCACAGGCGTCTACATTGGTATGCGCCGCGCAGTTTATAATTACATCCGGTCTTGTCTTTTCTGCCAATGCAAGAACCGCGTCCACATCTGTAATATCCAGGGAAATGACGCCTTCGCCTTCCACCACGTCTGTATTGATAAATTCCACATCGTCCTTTGCGTATTCTTTATTAATTGCTCTTCCCAGCTGGCCGTTGCAGCCGGTTACCAGTATTTTTTTCATGTGAATTTTCACCTTTCTTTGTTATTGCGCTGCTTTTCAGCGCATAGAGGGATACCCGGAGGGTGTTTCCTTATTATTGCGCTGTTTCTCAGCGCATAGAGGGATACCCGGAGGGTATTTCCTTATTATTGCGCTGTTTCTTAGCGCATAGAGGGATACCCGGAGGGTATTTACAACATACGATTGAACAAAAACAACCCTCTCACTACCCAGTTATCCAGTCCACTCTGCCTGTACCATTTCTTGTTAAAAAGAATCGTAAAACGTCCCGGAAATTTCTCTGCCCGCAGTATTTCCTCTACCAGTGCATCTTTTTCCGGATCGGTATGATAAAAATGTTTGAAATCAGACAACTGCTTTTTCAGATCTCCATGCCGTTTTTTCAAATCCCTTGCCTTTGCTTTGATCTGAGACAGAAAAGAACCGCTGGCTCCTACTTCATTGCCGCTGTGCTGTCTGTAATAAATATAGGAATTTTCATCATAATACATACTTCCCAGGTAAGTAGCTGCCATATAGCACCACCAGTCATGATGAATCACATCTTCCGGCAGACGATCTGCAATAATATCCGCAAGCTCCCGGTTCATCAGCAATGTACATCCGGAACAAATACTCTCTATTACAGCATTCCCAAAACCGGGAATCCTATGAGGATTCTGCTGGTTCTTTAATGGCTCCAAATTTTCATCCACTAGTGTTTTGGCACTACAGTAAAGCGCCGGTCCGCTGAAACGTTCCAACTGCTCTGTCGCTTTTTCGATCTTCTCCGGCAGCCAGTAGTCATCCTGGTCGCAAAATCCTATGTATACTGCATCCGGATCTCTTTTCCTAAGCAATTCAAAAAAGCTTTTGTTTACTCCAATATTTTCTCCCTGATATGCCCGAATATTAGAATGCCTCTCCTCATATTCTTTCAAAATCACAAAAGTATCGTCTTTGGAGCCGTCATCCCGGATCAATATATCCACATCCGGATAACTCTGTGCCAGAATGGAATCCAGTTGTTCTCGGACAAACTCTTCCCCATTGTAAGTTGACATTAAAATCTGAACTTTGGGACACTGTCTATAAGGCCCGTCCTCCTGACTTCCTTCCTTGTTTACCTTTTTCGTATTATGATTCCCATCACCACATATATCACTATTCATCTTTTTTCTTATTGTTTTCTCCTTTCTTTATTCTTGCGCATCTTTTTAGCGCATAAAGGGATACCCGGAGGGTGTTTCCATATTATTGCGCATTTTTTTCAGCGCATAAAGGGATACCCGAAGGGTATTTCATTGTTATTGCGCGCTTTTTTCAGCGCATGTAGCTCCATCTGACTGGCATCTGCTCATTCGATCTTCCAGCAGCGCCAGTTCCTGTGTCAATCTTTTCAACTGCTCCTCCTGTTTGGAAACTTTCACCGTCAATATAAACAACAACAACAGTGTAAAACAAAATCCAAAGAAAAACATCATATTTACCGGCAGTTCGATGCCAAACAGATGCACCAGATAATCCATAATTCCTGGAAAGATATCCATGATCAAAACGACTCCTCCCACTGTCACCCAGGAGAGGGCAAATCTGATGTCCAAAGCCTGTTTGCGTACCATATTGGCAATCCAGACCAGCGCTGCCACAATGACCACTGCCACCATTATTTGTGTTTTCAAATTCATACGCTTACCTCCGAATCGCCGCCATCAAAATTGCCAGAGACACTTTGATCATGTAATATATGGATTTCCTTGGTGAAATAGAAGATACGCCTTCTTCCCTTGCATTCATCTGTACCGGAATCTCGTCTACTTTTTTGCCTGCTTTTAAAATCGCAACAACACTTTCCGGTTCCGGATAATCCTTCGGATAATTTTTTGCATATATCTCAATCACGCCTCTGCCTGCCATTCGCATACCGGAAGTAGGATCTGTAATCTTCTTTCCGGTCACCAGTTTGATCAGTGCGGTAAAATAGCGAATGCCGACCCTCCGCAGCCCGGAGGACTGAAATCCTTCTTTTTTAATGTAACGGGAGCCAATCACCATATCCAGATTGTCTTTCACCAACTTGTCTGCCATTTCATTCAAATATCTGGCATTGTGCTGTCCGTCTCCGTCAAACTGTACAGCGATATCATAATCATTTTGAAACGCATAGAGATAACCGGTCTGGACACCGCCGCCAATCCCAAGGTTCACCGGAAGGCTGATCACATGGAAGCCATTTCTCCGACATACTTCAAGGGTTTTGTCAGTGGAACAGTCATTGATGACCACATAATCAAAATCCGGCGCATATTCCAGTATATCCCGTACTGTTTTCTCAATTCCTCCCTGTTCATTATAGGCAGGGATAATAACCAGTTTTTTCATAATACCCTTTCCAATGACATCAATATGCCATAAATCGCAACGCACTGCAGACATACGGCAGAAAACATGATTTTTCTGCTGATATCTTTTTTCATTACTATATTCCTACTGCTTAACCATATGATTGCCAGTGGAAGCAGCGGCAGGAAATATCTGCCCTGTATTCCGAAAATTTCCATGGACTCTCTGGGTGTCCAACTAATAAACATGGAAACAAATACCATTCCAACGGAACAAACTGCCACAAACAGGCAAAACAATTTCTGCCTAATGGTAATCTCCGGCTTTTGTCCTTCTTTATTCTCTCCTATCTGCAAAGCAGATAAAGCGATCAGAAGGAGCATCGCATATATCACAATGCGGGATACATTGATATCCAGCCACCCAAGCTGCATTCCCAACATATTTTCCAGAAAACTGTCACTGTTTAAAAACAGGGTTCTGGTGGAAAGGAGAATAAATTCCATCGGATTTGACAGCAAACCTGCTGCTCCATAAGTTTCTCCTGCCAGATAGGCGCCCGCTGCCTGCTCTTCTGTGGGACTTACCACAAACAGTACACTTCTTAGGGTACCGGACAAAAATGCAGCAATGGCAATGCCTGCCATACAGCCTGTAAAAATCCATTTCCTCTGTTTTGACGAAAACCGCTCCGCCGGAATCAGCAGTGTAAGCAGGCACAACGGCATATAAGTTCCGCCTTTGCAAATGGAAAGCAGTATCATAAAAGCAGCATATAAGAGCATCTGCCTCTTTTGAATCGGCTCTTTTTCATAAATCAATCGAAAGACAACCGCAATATATAGGAACGCAAACTCAATCACCAGCGAATCATAGGAATAAGAACAGCATTGCTGTATCGTCATGGGCAAAATTGCCATAACAAATGCCGCTGTTTTTGCAAAATACATCGTACGAATAAACCAGTACATCAGAAACAGATAGCACAGTATCGAACATATTCTGCCCAAATAAATCACCCATAGTCCGTTTAGTCCCAAAATACGTCCCAAAAGTATGCCAATTACTCCCGGAAGATAGGTAACAGCCGGCGCTCTGGTATCCGAATGGGGAATGACGGATACACCGCTTTCTCTTTCCGTCTGTGTGATCTTTGTTTTTAATTTGTCATATTCTGTCAGAGACGGCGTTGTTTCAAATAGCTGCATGGAATGAAAATCTTCGTTGTCCATTTGCATCGTATCCGGCGCTGACTGTCCTTTTCCCAAAATCCGATTCGTAATCTGATAAGCCTGTTTATAATGCACTTCTTCATCCGGAACGGAAAGGGGCGGCAGCAATAGCAGATAGAGTACCGCAAGAACTGCTCCGGTAAATAGAAACATTTTCTCCGGCTTTAACCGAAAGACGGCCAGTCCCAAATAAGTACCCAACAAAAGGCAGTAAACCAAAACAGCTCCAAACAGTCCCCAGATTTTCCAATAAGTAAACTGACGGTCAGCCGTTTGTATGTTCAAGGTATAATCAGTATGTGCTCCATTAATCGTAAGGGAAGTGTCTTTCTGATCTTTGGTCGTATAGCCGATTGCCAGTTCCAGCTCTTCCTTGATATCCGCTACATCCAGCCGGATTGTCAGCTTTTGATTCTCCCAGCCTGGCCGGGTTCCTTCAAAAGATGCGATCAAGTTCTGCTCGTCCGCCAATGTATAAACCGGATAGTCCGCAGACATCACCGTGGCACCCGATTCATCCGAAATTTCCAGATGCAGCGCTCCTAGATCTTTGTTTTTATCGTCGTCTACAAACTTTTTCAGTCTTTTCTCATTCAGGGAAATTCTTGTGCCCGCACTTAAAAGCTCGTTCGAGGGATACCGAAAAGACTGTTCAATATGATCACCGTCCTGCAGCAGATAAAAATTCTCTTCTTCCGCCTTCACCTGTGTCGTCATCCTGGGAAGTATCATTCGCGTCAATATCGTTGTCTTATATACCAAAACAGCAGCAATCACAAAAATAATTGTCATCACGCCTATTTCTATTCGGTTTTTCCTGTTCAAACTCTGCATCGTTTTCGGAAGTCCTCCTATTTGTCCAACCCTTCGTCAATTAATTTTACCAGAAAACGGAGTGCTTCCTCCTCGTCTTCACCTTCGCAAACAAGCTCAATCTCATCTCCGGATTTAATGCAGGCCCCAAGAACGCTTAAAACGCTCTTGGCATTTGCCGTATTGCCTCTGTACTGAAATGTAATCAGTGATTTGAAATTCATCGCCTCCTGGCAAAGTATTCCTGCTGGACGCAGATGCAGTCCAGTGGGATTCTTAATCGTAACTTTTTGACTTACCATATCAATTCCTCCTGTATTAAAGCATAATTTTCGTAATCAGATCTGCCAGATTTCTGGCCTCTTCTTCTATAACATTCTGGTCTTTTCCTTCAATCATAACTCTCACCATGGGTTCTGTACCGGAAGGACGGATCAACACTCTACCCTCACCGTTAAATTTCTCTTCCAATTCTTTTACCGCTTCGGCAATTTCTGTATATTCCATGTAGTGCTCTTTTTTGTGATTGGGCACTTTTGCATTGATCAGCGCTTGGGGCAGTACCTCCATAATCTCTGCCAGATCTG
>CAYQRG010000015.1:2434-8577 GCA_964419645.1 uncultured Eubacterium sp. | reverse complement strand
CTACCATAACCTTCAAGAGATGCAGCGCACTCAAAAGGCCGTCTCCAGTGGTATTGTCATCCAGGAAAATAATATGCCCCGACTGCTCTCCGCCGAGATTATATCCCTTCTCTAACATATGTTCCAACACATAACGGTCTCCGACTTTTGTTTTCTCAATATTCAGTCCTTCCCGTTCTCCCATAAGGCTGAATCCCAGATTCGTCATCACCGTAACGACGATTGTGTCCTTTTTCAGACGCCCCTGTTTCTTCATATGATTGCCGATGATTGCCATAATTTGATCACCGTCTACCATATTTCCCAGCTCATCCACTGCCAGCATACGGTCCGCGTCTCCGTCAAATGCAATTCCAATGTCCGCCCGCTCGTAAACAACCCTGGCTTTCAACTCTTCCATATGCGTGGAACCACAATTAGCATTGATATTCGTTCCGTCCGGATGGGTATGAATCGCAACCAGATTAGCCCCTAAATCCCTGAGGGCTGTCACTGATGTATAATGCGCTGCGCCTTCTGCGCAGTCAACTACAATTTTCAGTCCACTAAGATCTACCGGTACACTCTTTTTGATAAAACGAATATATTCGTCTCTGATGTCAAACCGATATTCTATTTTTCCAATGGAAGAACCTGTGGGAATCGGTACGTCTTTCATGTGATTTTTGATCAATGCCTCGATTTCATCTTCCAGCTGATCGGAAAGCTTGTAGCCCTCTCCATTAAAAAATTTAATCCCGTTAAATTCCATAGGATTATGAGATGCCGAAATCACTACGCCTGCATCTACTTTATGTTTTCTTGTCAGATATGCAACTGCCGGTGTAGGAACTACGCCTGCATAAATGGCATTGGCTCCTACGGAACAGATGCCGGCCATTAATGCATTTGCCAGCATACCCCCTGAAATTCTGGTATCGCATCCCACAATAATTGTCGGTTGATGTGCTCTCTCTTTGGTAAGTACATAAGCACCAGCCTGACCGAGTTTCATCGCAAGATCAATCGTCAACTCTGTTCCTGCCACGCCTCGCACACCGTCTGTACCAAACATTCTGCTCATTTCAATTCCTCCATTTACGTTAATGAATTTGGTTTGTTTGTTGTCATTTTCTGACTGCTGCCGGCCGGAACAATATCCACGGTTACGGTTGCAGTTCTCGCCAGTTTATACTTGCTGTCCAGATTCAACTCCAGACTTACCGTATGCTCTCCTTCCGTCATACCACTGACATTAATGCTTCCTGTCAGAGTTGTTTCATCCAGTGCATCCAGCTCCTTCGCCAGTCCTTCCAATTCTACTTCCACAGTATCTTTCAAGAACTCCACACTGTGTCCGCTGGCCAGATTGCTTACTGTAATATTGGCAGTGGGAACTTTGAATTTCCGCCGCTCATGCTTTTCTATTTTGACCGTTACGGAAACTTTTGCCTGACTGTTATCCACCAGTGTAGCTCCTTCCGGCAGATATGCGGAAATATCCACTTCTTTTTCAATATCACCGGTAGCATCTGTCAAATCCAGCACTTCTTCCGGCACGGTGATGTTGTTCATGGTATTCAAAACAGCAGATACCCCTTTGATCTTTACTGTTTGAGGTTTGTATTCCATATCAACATATTCATAACCTTCCTGAAGTGTTCCCGATGTCTGGAAATTCAACGGCACTTCTTTGGTGTCCAGAATCTTCACAGATACCATAACATTTTGTATGTTAAAGGAAAGATCTTTTGTATCCACTTCATTTCCTTCTTTGTCATAAAGCACAGGGATTACACTATCTGTCATATCCTGGGCCATGTCTTCCACATTCACAGTTGCCACAGCCTTATCCACTGTTTCCATGACAGAAGCCGGTCCGGACACTCGAAGCAGTGTAGGGGAAACACTCATTTCTCCAAGGGCATGCTGGTCCATAGGAGCTCCCTCTGTCTCCACAGTAATCACATACGGCTTTGACACCAAATCCTCCACAGCAAGTTCCAGATAATACACTTTACTGGCAATCGTCAGATAACTGCTGTAACGCTGAGGCACAATTTCAATGGGTACCCGTTCCAAATTCTCAATCAGTTCCATATCGGCAATTGCCCTAAAATCCGAATTACTCATCCGCTCCAAATAGGAACGTTTGCCGCTGACTTTAAAGGTAATGGTATTGCTATTATTCACAATTTCATAGTATTTTCCAATGCCCGTCAGATAATCGTTGTTCTCCACACTGACGGTCGTGGTAAAAGATCTTGTTGTCACCGGATCATCAATATTGACAACGGCAAGCCAGAGTACACTGGCAAATACCACAGCAAGAATCTTCAAACCAAAATTATTCGTGATCACTTTGATTATCCTGTTTAACATTCCTAAGCCTCCTTTTCAGCAAGCCTTTTCGTTTATTATCCGGTTCATATTTCTGTATCACTTTCAGACGATTTCGCAATCCTTCCTGATCCAGCTCCCGGATGATTCTGCCTTCCATGGCAACAGAGACGCCTCCGGTCTCTTCCGAAACAATAATAGTAAGAGAATCGCTGACCTCACTGATTCCCACAGCCGCACGATGCCTAGTTCCCAATTCTTTGCTTAGCTCCATATTGTCGGAAAGAGGCAGATAACAGGTGGCAGCCACAATCCGGTCTCCCCGGACGATGATCGCGCCATCGTGCAGCGGCGTATTCTTCTCAAAAATGTTCAGCAGCAGCTGGTTTGTCAGCACTGCATCAATTGCAATTCCCGTCCTTTCATATTCGGAAAGAACTACTGTATCTTCAATTACTATTAATGCTCCCGTTTTGACTTTACTCATTTCAAAGCAAGCCCGGACCAATTCGTTAATGCTCTTGGTACTGATCGTTTCTATCTCGTTTTTTCCAAAATCAATAGAGGCAATTCCCCGCAGGAAGTTCTTCCTTCCAAGCTGTTCCAAAGCTCTTCGCAATTCCGGCTGAAAAATAATTACAATAGCGATCACACCTACATTGATCGTCTTTTCTGCCAGCCATAAAATCGTGTTCATCCGGAATAATGCAGCAATCATTACAAAGATCAATATCACCATTAAACCTTTAAACAGCATCCATGCTCTTGTACTTTTGATCCAGACCAGAATTGTATAAAACAAGAACGCTATAATGATAATCTCAACAATATCAATGACGGTTATCACCGGCAAATCCATCCACATCAAATATTTATCCTGAAATATGCCAAACATGGACATCATATTCTCCACGCGTTCCACTTCCTTTCCTTATTATTGCCTGCCTTTCAAGACATAAAGGGATACCCGGAGGGTATTTCCTTATTGTTGCCCGTTTATTCTAATCAAGATCCCTCTCCCGGTGTTCCACAGGCCGTTTTCTGGCATTTCTTCTGCCGTTTCTGGCACTAAATGTTTTGACCTGCTTTTCCTGTTCTGCTACATACATTTTGGGAATGGCTTTTACATAATAATAATATTCATCATCTTCAAACTGTACCCGTTCCGTTCTGGAATAGTCCAGATTAAAGAAAAAGAATTCCAACACAAAGGCCACAACCAAAGACAGAAGAGATCCAATCACCAATCCTAAGGTTCTGCCCTGGATCCTCAGTACCAGATATCCCGCAAACAGTCCGATAAAATTCACAAGCGCTCCTACAATAATTGCCACTGTCCACGCATAATCAATAGAAAGCTGCCGGACAAAAAATACAATTACTGTCACCAGAAGAAATGTGACAATCACCAGATACATTTCCTTGTTATTCATAATCTGATTCAACGCTGCCAGCAGCTTCGTAGTTGCTGCTGCCTCTTCACTACTGCCCAAAGCGGCTTCATTTTGCTTTACGCCGTTTAAAAAGAACCAAACAACGGTACCGCAGCTTACGGACACAACGGAATAAACTTTGCCCATAAGTCCTGCCGAAAGAGGCATAACAGAGCCGAGATTAAAATGCATACAAACAGGTGTCAAAAGCATATATACGCTGTCTTTCGGTGAAAATCGAAAATACAAAACTGTAATCAGCAAAAACAAAACAAATGCCACTGCTGCTACTTCCAAAGCCAGTGCATACAAATGCAGGAGTATCACCACACCCGATAGCACAATCATAGCATTTAATGGAAGTATCGCGCAAACCAGTGACAACGCCAGCGTCACCGGCAATGTTTTCAATCTATCCATATAACCAATATTGCCATTTATAATTGAAAAAACACATATTGCCAATATAAATTTAAACAACGGATTCAGATATATGTCAAATTTTCCATATATATTTTTCAATCTCTCTTTTACTTCCAACAAACCTGTCAATGTTCTTCCCTCCCGACATTCGGATCTTTATCCTTAAATTTCTTCTTCCTCATGATATATTTTATTGACCTTCTTTAGGTGCAGATAATATTTTTTAATTTTCTGCCGGCCTCTTGTATATCTCATATAGTATATAGCATAAGTCACAGCAAAATATACTGCCATACAGATCCCATAACCTATTCCAATCTGAGTGACAACCTTTGGAATATCCAGAGAATTGATCTTCTCCAACAAATCCTCCATAAAATACAATCCCACGCCCCCTGCAATCAAAGCAAAAGCGATTGTACCTGTAATAAAGCTTTTTAACATTTCTTTTGCTATATAATCTTTGCGAAAATACTGTATCATTGGCTTGCATTCCTGACCTTCCCTCCGGTCAAAAATCGCCATTTTCGTCATTTCGCATACACGTTCCTGATTTAACATAGCTTCCCCCAATACGTATTCTTAATTATAGCTAACGCTATTTTACACTTATAGTGTATAACCAGTATATCATACAACACCTTAATTGTAAAATTTTTCAAACAAAAAGACGGCTACCCACCGTCTTTTTCTGTTACTGTTCACTTCTTGACCAGTAATCTTTGTATTCATGTCTGCTCTATAAACCGCATCGTTACTTATCGAGAAAACGCATACGATCCTTTCCTCTTTCCTTTTTACCCGACTCTGCTTTGACCGGTGCAGCGTACAAACCCTGTAAAGTATTCGCCATGCTATTCTTACATTGATCGCAAAACCGTCCTGTTTTAATCATTTTACCGCAGGTCTCGCATTCGATTCCAACCGGAGAATTCTTGGTAAAGACCAATCTCTCTTCTCTTACCCACTGTTTGAGCTGCTTTATAGAAACCTCATTGTCCTCTGCAATCTGCTGCATCGTGGCAGAATCATTTTCCCTGATATAATCCCTTACCTGGATAAATTTATTCTCTAACTTCTGTTTACATGCCGCACAAATCGGCGGTCCCTGAATATAATTAAACAATCTTCCACAGCTTCTACAACTTCTTGCATCCATATGAAATCCTCCTAACTGTCTTTTCCTATACTGATGCAGCAGGTATATACCTCTCCTGCGCCTGCAGCCAGTAAAGCTGCCGCTGCTGCATCCAGAGTACTCCCTGTCGTATATATGTCGTCTATCAACAGGATATGTTTTAATTGTACAATATTTTTGGTTGTTTTAAAAGCCCTTTTCAAGTTATTTTTTCGTTCTGTGTCATTTAGCATTTTCTGGGGCTTCGTATCCCGTATTCGGACCAGAAAATCTGTGTATACCGGCAGATCCCAAATCCTTCCCAGTTCTTTTGCCAAAACCTGTGCCTGATTGTATCCCCGTTTTCTTTGTTTCTTTTTGTACAGGGGCACCGGTACGATCGCCTGAATCTTTTTCCTTTTGGCCCAGCTCCCATACTCCTTTGCAATTTCTTCTGCATACCCTCTGGCATACTCTCTTTTATTCTGGTATTTAAACCGATAAATGGATTTTTTAACTTCCGCTTCGTATACCCAGAGGCTTTTCCCCTGCGTAAAAGAGTGGCTTTTCCTCCCACAGTCCCCACAGAATTCTTTCCTTACAATTGTCTGCTGTTCAAGACACAAAGGGATACCCGAAGGGTGCTTCCTTGCATCCAAAAGTGGTTTTCCGCATTTCATACATACCGGTTCCTGAATGGTATGTATCTTTTTTCGGCATGCTGGGCAAACCGTCTCTCCCGGGGATACTACTTTGTCACAAATGACGCATCTTGGCGGATAAAGCAGATCCAAAAACATTCTGTCCAGTTGCTTCAGTGTTTTTCTGATATTCTGAATAATTTTCATTTC
>CAYQRG010000015.1:0-2424 GCA_964419645.1 uncultured Eubacterium sp. | reverse complement strand
CTATTGCCTGCTTTTCAAGGCATAAGCTCCCCAATTTTTCTGATCTCTTCCGCCAGCCCTGAATAGCGTTTCTGCTGTTTTGTGTTTTCAATCATCTGATAAAAGGTCTTTTCATCTCCTACAATTGTCACACATTTTTTAGCCCTTGTCACTGCAGTGTAAATAAGATTTCGATTCATCAACATCTGGGGACCGCTTAACAGTGGAATCACAACTGCGGGATATTCCGAACCCTGAGATTTGTGAATCGTTATGGCATAGGCAAGCTCCAGTTCCTCTAAATTTTTCAGAGAATATTCCACCATACGACCTTCGTCAAATTCCACCGTCATTATCTCTGCATACTCATTGATCTCCCGGATAATCCCCATATCTCCGTTGAAAATTCCCAGCCCTCTTTCTATTACAAATCCATAACTGCTACGATTCTCCCATTCTATCTGATAATTGTTTTTCGTCTGCATGACCTTATCTCCCTCCCGGAAAATACGGCCGCCCTGTTCTCGTTCCTTTTTGCCTTCGGACTGAGGATTCAAATACTGCTGTAAAATACTGTTTAACCGTTCCACTCCAAGAAGTCCTTTTCTCATGGGGGTAAGCACCTGTATATCATAGGGAGATGTCTCTACAAACTTTGGCAATTTTTGTATGATCAGTTGGAGCATCACATTGATAATTTTATCTGCCTCATATCTTTTCAAAAAGAAAAAATCCATACTTTTATTATCCAAAACCACCTTTTCACCGGCATTAATCTTGTGGGCATTCTGAATAATATCGCTTTTTGCCGCCTGGCGAAAAATCTTTTTTAACGCAACAACAGGAAATTTTTGAGCCTCGATCATATCCTTTAGCACGCTGCCGGGACCTACACTGGGAAGCTGGTCTACGTCTCCCACCAGAATCAGCCTTGTCCCCGGCGCAATTGCTTTTAGCAATGCATACATCAGATGAATGTCCACCATAGACACTTCATCAATGATCACTGCATCCGCATCCAAAGGGTAGTCCGCATTTCTGGCAAACCCCGCATTTCCTTCTATCCCCCCGTTTAATTCCAGCATACGGTGGATGGTCCTTGCCTCATATCCGGTAGCCTCACTCATACGCTTTGCAGCCCGCCCGGTAGGTGCTCCCAGACAAATATCCAATCCTTCCGACTCAAAATAACGGAGCAAAATATTGATCGTTGTGGTTTTTCCTGTACCCGGTCCTCCCGTAATGATCAAAAAACCGTTTTTGATCGCCTCTCTTACGGCAAGCATTTGCATTTCGTCAGATTCCATTCCGCTCTGCCCTTCGATCTGCCGGATCTTCTGTTCCAGTACATCCTCCGGAAAATCATATTTGACCTCCAAATCCCAAAGCATCTGCGCCACGGAAGCTTCCATATAGTAATAGGCAGCTCCGTAAATATGATCTCCTTTTATCATAATTTTTTTATCAATGGCAAGATCCATAAAGTGTTTTTCAATCAAAGATGCATCAATACCTAGAAGACCTGCTGTTTTCTCCGTCAATGTTTCTTTTGGCAGATAGGTATGTCCTTCTGACGCCCCCTGAAGCAATCCATACAAAATACCGCTTTTTATCCTAAAATCCGAATCTCTGCGAATGCCTGCTTTTGCAGCAATTTCATCGGCAATCTTAAATCCCACTCCCTGAATGTCATCCGCCAGCTGATAGGGATTTTCCTGAATGACACGGTAGATATCCTGATGATATGTATTGTAGATTTTAATTGCCAGATTCAAAGAAATTCCGTATTTCTGTAAAAAGATCATTGCCTGCCTTAAATCTCTTTTTTCTGCCACCTGATCGGAAATTTCCATTGCTTTTCGTTCACTGATGCCTTTTACTTCTGCCAATCGTTCCGGTTCTTCCTCAATAATCCGAAAAGTGTCTTTTTTGAAACGGCGTACAATCCTGGCTGCCAAAGCCAGTCCCACTCCTTTGATGGCTCCGGAACCTAAATATCGTTCCATGGAAATTTCATCCTCTGGTTCGCATTCTTCCAATTCACTGACTGCAAATTGTGTTCCATAGGTGGGATGTTCTGTATAACTTCCGGTTGCTTTTATATTTTCCCCTTCATTTATCATTGAAAAAGTTCCTACACAGACCAGTTCTTCCCCTTCACAGATCATTTCAAATACGGTATATCCGTTGTCCGGATTCCGAAAAATAATATGTTCTACATAGCCTTTGATCGTTTCCAATGATTTTCCCTCCCAGAAAAATGGTTGCTATTCACAATTTCTTATGAGATAAAAATATTGGATGCAGGCCATTCCATACATCCAATATCTGTATTCCTTTATGCCATTCGGCAACTATAAGTTATAATTCCGTTTCATCTGCTCGTACATTTGCTGTGCCAATCCTAAACTCTGCTGTTTACTAATGCCTTCTGCCACATTCTGG
>CAYQRG010000014.1:16792-18175 GCA_964419645.1 uncultured Eubacterium sp. | reverse complement strand
TTTCTTCTACAACAGAAGGACTGGATATCAATCGGAGAAAATGTATTGTTGCAGAGGAAGAAAACGGAGCGACCTCCAAACCGGGCGTATTCGCAGGCGGCGATGCCGTAACCGGAGCAGCAACCGTTATCCTTGCAATGGGCGCAGGAAAGGCTGCAGCGAAAGGAATTCACGAATATTTATCAAATAAATAATGTGCCACGGCATCTTCTATGTCATACCTGAATTCAGGAAAAGTGGTGTTTTGGGCGGCTAATTTATTAGCCGCCTTCGTGCCTATAAAAAACAGGAAACAGCAAATCATAGTTTTAAAGAGGGGAAGGACTGGTTATGAAATATAGGAAATATATTATATCTGTCATGATACTGACAGTCTTACTTTTTACAGGTTCAGTTTTTATAAGTGCAGAAGAAAACAGCGGAGGAGCCGGGGATTGGACTTTGTCAAACGTGAAGATGGAACATTTAGAAGTTTCCTTTGAATTGAGTGGAGTTGTGTCTTCGCAGGAAGCAACAGCAGTGATTTCAGATGGTACGGACGAAATTACCATTCCATTTACCGTGGAGAGCGGAACACAAACATATCATTTGATATTGCCGGAAAATACTTATTTGTTGGGAAATGAGCGCTATACGCTAACTATATTTGACCAGAATGAAGGCAGTATATCGGATTACGAATTTGTGGAATGTGATCTTTCGGCGGAAGTATATTTTGAACAGACGCAAGCTGAAATAGATTATGTATCGAAATACAGGATTGAGAGCGCTGTAGCTGAAATCGGTTCTGTAGAATATGAAGGTGAAATTACAGATGATGTGATTATGATTTCATATCCGCAGCCAAGTTATAATCAATCTATATGCGTGAGACTTACCGATGAATACGGCTGCACAAAACAGTATACAGGAAAAGCAGAATCTCCCTATAGTTATAATAGTTTGACATTTTACACCCGTCCCGATTCCGTTAGATTTAAACCATATGCCGGGATTTTAAAATTTGCTGAGGATGAGAGGCTTGTTGTTAAAATAGGCGAAGAAGTTTATTATACGGAATATGGTTATACCGTAAGGTCCACACAGGATTTTGGACAGGTGCAGTATCCCATACAGCAGCCGGGAACGAGGATTACTGTCTGGATGGAAACGAAAAGCGGACAGATTTTGAAAAAAAGAAAGTTTACAGTTGAAGAATGCAGCTTTTATGAAGGAAGTAGTACTGCATATCCGGAAATGCTGGCAGGTCGTGCAAGTGAGGGCTATCTGGGACAGGTGCCGACAAAGGCCCGTGTAAGGATTGGAGAAAGGGAATATGAGAGTAATATCGGTTCAGATCGCAGTTATACCATTCTATATCCGGAACAGCCGAAAAATACAGAA
>CAYQRG010000014.1:14785-16782 GCA_964419645.1 uncultured Eubacterium sp. | reverse complement strand
AATTGACCTTGGAATTATTGGATGATCATGGATGTTGCCTGACGAAAACAGTGCCTGTGATAAATGTGTTTTCTGCAGCAGATATAAATGAATGTAACAATGCTTATAATATATGGAAAATAACACCCACTAAGGTGCAGGCAAATCATCTTACTAATACCAGAATTTGTGTTCAAATCGGCAGCAATGTGTATAAAAGCTCTTCGGAATGCAGGTTTGATCAATACGGAAGGGCTTATTTGGAAGTGACCTATCCTGTACAGAATTATGGTACTCAGATCACGATATGGTATGAAGATGTTAATACTTCAAAAGCAGCGAAAAGAACCGTTGCGATTCCGAAGAAGACACCGATTTTTGAATTTGATGAATTTACAGCTACGTATATGGCAATAGATCCGAGATTTTATTTTGCAGATTATCCCACTGCAACACATGACATCAAAGAAATCTGTGCATATATAAATGGTAAAAAGTATCAGGGAAAAAGAACCGGAGATATTTATGAAGATTATTTTGTAATGCATTATTCCGCAAAAGTCGGCGATACAGTTAGAATTGTGGTTACGGATACGGAAGACGAAACATACGAGGCTGTTTATAAGGTCCCGAATGTAGTGCCAGATATTAAAATAAACAGGATTGGTTCCGGAAGCGGAAAAATAACCGGAGTAACAGAAGATGGAGCCATTGTCAGTATAAAAGTTGGTAAGAAGGAATACTGGACCGTTGCAAGCAATGAGGGAGATTTCTGCGTTAGAATAAAACCGGAAAGAACCGGAACTAAAGTGACAGTAACCGTAACAACAAAGGAAGGCTATTATGGAAGTAAAACCACAAAAGTAAAAACAGCCCTGGGAGATATCAGTTTTACGAAAAATATCTATCGCAATAACAAGAAGATTTCATGCAGAGTGACAAATGCAATGGAAGGCGATATTATCACACTGCAGGTGGGCAAAAAGCTTTATAAAAGAGTGTTGACTGCAGAAAAGAAAAGTCAGATTATAACGTTTCCTGTCAAGAAAGTAAAAACCGGTACAAAAATAAAAGCGGTATATTATGACAGGTATAAGAAAAAGAAAAGCTCTGATTCCACAAGGGTCTTTTATGCGAAATCCATCCGTGTGGGAATGTCCAGCAAAAATGCACTTTTAACACCATGGGGTACGCCGAAGTATAAAAATTATTATGGCAGTTTTCAGCAATGGGTTTTTATGAGTCCTAAAATCATATTATACGTATATGTGCAGAACGGAAAAGTGACAGCGATTCAAACAGTGAAAATATAAAGTAGATGATCATATGCAGCCTTTGTATTTTTAGATGATAAAATGGAAACAAAAAACAGGGAGTAAAGTTTGCGGAATGATTCAAACTTTACTCTCTGTTTTGTAGTGCCTTTATTCCAAATTCAATTTCTTCTTCGTCAGATAATAACAGATACCATAAAATGCAACAACAAACAATGCTGATTCAGCCAAAGCTGCCGTGAATACATGATGATACAGTTTGGAGAGGAAAGCGGCGCTTTCCACTTGTTCTGTGGGTTCAAAGGCGATTGACTGGATACCCAGGATAAACATGGTGATTGTGCCAACGATCTGCTGGACAATATAAATCGCAATAAATGCCCCAATCGAACCGAGAATGCGATGCTGGGAGAACATCTGTCCAATAGAGAGACTGGCAAAAATCATTAATATGGTAGAAAAACAGGTAAGAATCAGGATCGATATCACATAGAACCAGAATTTTCCGTATCCTATGCCAAAAGCTGTAGGTATCACATATTTAAGAGAATTGAAATCTATGGAATTCCAGGCATCTCCGGCTGCAACCCGTACCAAAGTAAATATGGAAAGCACGGTAATGATAAAAGCGATGCATATCCAAAAAGCAGATACCAGGATCTTTGTATTTAAGATAGACCCGGTAGATACCGGAAGCGTATGGGTTAAATATCCCTGGTTGGAATACATGGTTCTGTAAAAGCG
>CAYQRG010000014.1:7267-14775 GCA_964419645.1 uncultured Eubacterium sp. | reverse complement strand
AAGCGGATGGTTAAGTATACTCCGGTAATAACAAATAATGCAAAAATACTTAAGATATAGATAAATATATAGGATACTGACAGTACAGAAAGAGATTCCTGGTGAAACAGCCTGGCTCCTATTAAAATACAGCCCAAAGCAGTAAATATAAGAATGATCAGATTCAGGGGAATCAATCGCTTTGCAGTCTCCTTGAATTCATGTTTAAATAATTTTCCTAACATTTGAATACCTCCCGGAATAAAGAATCTACAGATTTCTTCTGGTTTTCCCGTATTGCATCCACAGAAGAGTTAAGCACAATCTGGCCGTTTTTTATAAAAATTACCTGATCTAAGATGTTTTCAATATCTGCAATTAAATGGGTGGAAATCAGAATCGTAGCATCTTCCTCATAGTTGCTTAAAATAATATTCAGGATATAATCTCTTGCAGCAGGATCTACACCTGCAATCGGTTCATCCAAAATATAGAGCTTGGCACGGCGGCTCATAATCAAAATCAGCTGGACTTTTTCTTTGGTTCCCTTAGACATGGTCTTTAATTTGTCCCCCGGATTGATCTGCAGCTTTGCCAGCATATCATAGGCTCTCGTGTCGTCAAAATCTTCATAAAAATCTTTAAAATAGTCGATGATCTCCCGGACTTTCAAGTCAGCATCCAGATAGGTTTGATCCGGAAGATAGGAAACGACTTTTTTGCTTTCCACACCAATGGGATTTTGGTTGACGTAAAGCTCTCCTTCACTGGGGGTTAAAAGCCCATTGATAATTTTAATCAGCGTGGTCTTGCCGCTGCCGTTCGGACCAAGCAGACCGATAATATGGCCGCCTTCTAAAGAAAGGTTGATATGGCTTAATGCTGTTTTGCTGCCATATGCCTTGCTTAGATTTTTACATTCTAAAATAGGATTCATTGCTTTTCTCCTTTCAGGGTTGCTGTAATCAGGGTAATTGTTTCCTCATTTTGAAATCCCAGTTGCCGCATACTCTCTAAAAACTGTTCGATTTTCTCCTTTGCAATCGATTGTTTTAATTGTTCGATCATCGTAGTGTCCTCCGTTATAAATCGCCCGCTGGTTCGCTGGGAATATACCAATCCGCTTCTTTCCAGCTCAGAAAGAGCCTTCTGCATGGTATTTGGATTGACGGCTGCTGCAGAGGCAAGATCCCGTACAGAGGGAAGTTTGTCTCCCGGAGCATATTTGCCGGATATGATATCAAGCTGGATGATTTCAATGAGCTGCATAAAAATAGGTCTGTCGGAATTTAAATTCCATGGCATATCATCACTCCTTTGCATTATTGTATTAAGTTACTAATACAATAATATAATCAAATGGAATTGTCAAGAGAAAAATGAAAAATTATTATAGTGATTCATTCGTTGTTGCTGGTGATGTGGCAGCGACTATTGATTTTGCATTTTAAATGAAATACAATTGAAGTATAATCTATTTGAAAATTACACAGGAGGAATTCTAAAATGAGAGAAGAAGAAATTAATAAAATTTTGAACCCAAAAAGAAAATTAGGTGTTTCGTTCCTTATGTTTTTTATCTATTTAGGGATTGCCATTGTCTGTATCAGCGCACCCTTATATATATACCATACAGGAACAAAAGATCCGAAGGATTTTCTGGAAATTGTTTCCAACGGCGACGAAGAAGAAGGACAATATGTAGGATTTGACATTGCTTATCTGCCCGAACTGTTAGCCGTAGATCCGGAAAATAACAGTAATTATTATTATGCAGCAGATGAAGAAGATCACATATACATAGCCAAAATAACTGATAAAACAATGGAGAAGCTAAACGATATCTCTGACGAAGCAACCGGAAAATTAAATTCTGTCTATCATCTGCAGGGCTTTACTTATTTTATAGACACGCAGCTGCAACAAATCACTCTGCGTGATTTCACTGAGATATTTGGAGATTCTGAAGTGAATGAGGATAATTTTTCTGAATATTTTAGCAAAGTTTATATAAATGAGGGCCGGTTTCCTGTAGGTGATAGAACGGTTACCTTATATACAATTATAGCCCTGATAGGTGTATTTTTCTTAATATTAGCGCTTGGTTACATACTTCCCGCAATGATAAAAGCAAGGAAAACTTTACATAATAACGAATTGACAGAAGAATTAAGAGTGGAGCTGTCCCGTCTGACAGAAACCCCATATGCAGAATACAAATTATATCTAACCCACAAATACATTATTTACGGCATAGAGGCTATCAAATATGAAGATGTCATCTGGGGGTATGTAGAAATGCAGTCAAGCTACGGGGTAAAAACAGCAAGAGAGTTAATCCTTTATACCAAGGACAAGAAAAGACACACGATCATATCCACTAGTCCAAAGATTACAGTTCCGGATGTTGTCTTAGAAGAACTGCGTGAAAAGATTCCCCAAATGAGAGTCGGCTACAATAAAGAAAATAAGAAGTTCTTTGAAGACTATAAAAAAGAAAACAAAAATATAATCATTGATAACCAGCCGGGGAGCGATAAAAGTATGTTGAGAGGGAGACCTTGTGACCGAAGGGAACACAGTCCCCGAACAATATACTTTTATCGCTCCCCGGCGTCCGTTTTCACATAAATAAATTAATACATTTTCACTCCATCAGGCATTTCATCAGACGTACATTATCCTCCGGCATCATAAAACAAAACCGAATAAACTTCTGATCCAAAAACGGAAACGTAGAGCAGTCCCGAATCATAAGCCCCTTCCGTATCGCCCGATCAAACAGATCCTGAGAAGTCATATCCTCTCTAAGGATCTTTACCAGAATAAAATTAGCGCTTGGCGGATAAGGTTTAAAATCAGAAGACTCCTTCATCTGCCGATAAATCTTCGCCCGTTCCAGAGAAATCAATTCCTTTGTCTGTTTCATATACGTTTCATCCGTAAACATCAATTCTCCTGCAATCACCGCCAGCGAATTAATGGTCCATGGATTCTTTCTGGTGTTAATAGATTTCACCAGATCCCTGTTCCCCGTTACCGCATAACCAAGACGAAGTCCGGGAGCTGCAAAAAACTTGGCAGTCCCCCGAAGAATAATAATATTATTATAATAATGCGTCAGGGGAATCGAAGTGATCGCCTCCATATCTTCCGCAAATTCCACATATGTTTCGTCCACCATAACAAAAATATCATACTGCTTGCAGGTATCCAGAATCTGCCTCATCTGGGCTCTCGTAATGGAAGAGGAAGTGGGATTATTGGGATTGCAGATGACCAGAAGGTCAATGCTTTCATTCAAATGCTCCATAAAATCCGGCAGATTTAAACAAAAATCATCTTTCTCCTTCAACGGATAGTAGTGGGTGGCGCCGCCCCCTAAGAAAATTTCTCTTTCGTACTCCGAATAGGTGGGACCTAAAATCAATGCTTTTTTGGGATGTTCAATCTGAATAAACAGAGAGATCAGTTCTGTAGAGCCGTTGCCCACAATAATATTTTCCGGATCGGAATGCACATATTCGGCAATGCATCGACGCAGGGAAGTGTATTCTCTGTCCGGATAGGATGTAATGGCATCTAAACGTTCCGACAGGGTTTTGCGCATATTCGGAGAAATGCCAAGAGGATTGACATTGGCGGAAAAACTGATGATATCCTCTTTTTTGATGCCGTAAACACGTTCAATCTGTTCTAAATCACTGCCATGAAAATGGTCTTTATGTTTTAACATAATCATACCTCCGGTTGAATTTGTAAGATAAATCGTATATAATTATCTGTAATTATAATCATTTTAAATAAAAAAGCAACAAAGAATCGGGTGACATTGTGGATAAGCAGAGGGAAGAACTGGAAGAAGAAAGAATTGAATATTTTGGGCCGTATCCGAAAGTGGGGACAGAAATCATCAGGGATTTGAAGGATTTTGCCAGATTGTCGCAGGAACGCTGGCATGAGGCAGCGCGTGTTTTTTATGATCCTGATTTTATCCATATTTTTCATCCGGGAGAAGAGCAGGAACGTCTTTTGTATCAGGGATTTACAGGGGGAATCAGAACTGATGAGAATATAGAAGAGTTTCTTTTGGCATGTCATCTCAAAGAGCCCCTTGTTTTGAAAACCGACCAGGATGCATTTGAATTTTCCCAGATTACAGAAGAGATCCGCCAGGATATTACCGTGGCCAAAAATACCTGGGGCTATACCAGGATTACCATTACCAGTGATGCTGATTTTATCGAGATCAGAAAAAGATGTCTGACTCCGGAAGATTTCTTGGGGAGTGAGGCAGTGGTGAGTTTTTATATCCGGAAAGAAAACCTCCATGCCGGCAACAATTTCGGTCGTCTGATTCTTCGGAATAAGCAGCAGGAAATCGTCATATCTGTCTGCGCAAAAGCAGAGAAGGGAAGGAGCGAGTACAGACGGATTTTACAGGAGGCCGGTAAGCTCCAGGGCAAGCTGTTGACTACCTATGCCTCCTATCGGATGAAGCAGATGCAGGCCGGACAGTGGGCATTTGCAACAAATAGAATTTTAGATGATCTGATAGAACTGGACAAAACCAATGTCTGGTATCGTCTTTTAAAAGCCCAGGTCCTTTGGTCCAACGGACAGAGGCAGGAAGCAGAGTGGATTTTAGATGAATTTAAGCGAAAGTGCAAAGACAAAAAGAGTCCTCAGTGGGGGTATTACCTGTACATCAATACCCTTATGGACCATGAGGAACTTTACATTACTCGTCTGACAGAGGAGATTGAGCAGATCTATCTGGAACACCGGGAGAATGACATGCTGTTTTGGTGTCTTTTGTTTCTGAAAAAAGAATATATCAAAGATCCCTACGAAAAAATAAGAGCGTTGGAAGAACGGATCCTGGAAGGCAGTAACAGCCCTCTCTTCTATGCGGAGGCTTATTGCCTTTTCTGCAAAGAACCGTATCTCATCCGGGAAGTGAGAGATTTTGAGATTCGCGTTTTAAACTGGGGCAGGAAACAGAACATGCTGACGGAGCCTTTGGCCAAGCAGATTGTTTCTGTTTTTTCAGAACGCCTTGCGTATAAAAAGAGCGTTTATCTTTTACTTGAGGAATGTTATGAACGAATCGGAGAGAAAACCGTCTCTGTGATTTGCAGTTATTTGATCCGCAACCAGAAATACGGAAAAGAATTTTTCCATTGGTATGCCCTGGGGGTGGAGATGAAGCTTCGAATTACAGGTCTTTATGAGGCATATCTGATGTCCGTAGATCAAAAGGAAGTGCAGGAAATTCCCAGGATCATCCAGATGTATTTCCGATACAACAATCAGCTTGGGACAAAGCAGAAGGCCATTTTGTATGTCAATATGATTGCGTCCAAAGAAAAACACCCTGGAGTTTTTCTGGAGAATTATCCGGATATGGAGCAATTTGCCTGTGAGCAGATGAAATTGGGACATATTGACGACAATCTGGCAGTGATATACAAAGAAGTGCTCTCCGGAGAGCTGCCTTCCTCTGAAATTTTATCTGTGTTGCCGGATATTCTGTTCATTCACAGGCTAACCTGTTTCGATGAAAAAGCGCTGCGGGTAATTGTTTTGCAGGCACAGCTAAAAAAGGAACAGGCAGTGCCCATTGTGGATCATGAGGCATATTTTCCCCTTTACTCTAACGACTATTGTATTTTGATCGAAGATGCGCAGGGGAATCGCCGCAGCTGCAGCGTAGATTACCAGTTGGAAAAAATGATGAATTCGGGGAAATATTTACGGGCCTGTATGCAGAATGCTCCTTTGAAGCTTCCTTGCGTTTTATACTATTTTTCTTCTCATCAGGAACAGGAGATTTTTGAAGAAGAAGATCTTCCGTATTTTTGGATGATTATGGAGCATCCGGAAGTATCACCGACGTATCAGGTATCCTTATTTCCTAAAATGTTTCGTCTTATGTATCAGAAAGGAATGACAGAAGAGCTGGCACAGTCAGTGCGTAAGATCGATTTTTCCCTGGTGCATCCGGATGAAAGGAAAGAAGTGCTTTTGATCTGCATCCGAAAGCAGATTTTCGATACGGCAAGCCAGCTTGCAGCCAGATATGGCCTGTCGGATATCCCTGCCCCGGAACGGCTGGGACTGATCAGTTATCAGTTAGAACAGTTGGAATTTGCAGAAGATAAAGTATGGCTGGATTACTGTTTGGATACTTTTTTACAGGGCAGTTACGACAGGAGCATACTGGAATATCTCTGCCACTATTACAGGAAGTCCACAGAGCATATGATCGAAATTTTCCGATGTGCATTGAAAATCGGGGTTGATACAAAAGAAATTACAGAGAATATACTAAAAAAGATGCTGGAAACAGAAGAGTGTCTCCCACAGGCCGATGAGGTATATCAATGCTATGAACCGGTAGGAGATCCGGAAGTAAAAGAGGCGTATTTGTCGTATTTTGCCCGTCTTGATTTTTTGGAGGAGAAAAGAGCATCTCAGCCGTTTTTTAAATTTCTTTGGAATTGGCAGGCAGGCGGAAATGAAATGAACGATATCTGCGGATTGTGTATGCTGCATTATTATACAGAGCATCCGGATCTTATGGAGAGGGAAAAAGAGCAGGCGGAAAAGCTGCTGCAAAAATATCTTTTACAAGGGATGCAGTTTGGATTCTATCAGAAGTTAAGTCCGGAGTTGAAAGCGAAGTATCAGCTTTACGGCAGATATTACATAGAATATCGTACCGAGAAACAAAGCCGGGTATTGATTTGTTATGAGAACAATAAGAAGGAAACGTTTACCGAAGAGATGTCGGAGATGTATGAAGGAATCTTTGTAAAAGAAATGATCTTATTTGCAGGAGATGAGGTGCGGTATCGTATTTTAGAAGAAATCGACGGCGGAGCCAAAGAAACAGACAAAGGACAGATCCGGTGCAGTCAGGAAGAAAAAGAAAAAATATTAAACCGCTACGAGCGTCTGAATGAAATCCTGCTGGGACAGAATTTGAAAGACGAAAAGGCATTTCTTTCAAAAATGCGGGAATACGAACAGTTAGACAGCGTGGTAGAAGAAACCTTTACGATACTTGGATAATAGGAGAATGAAGTATGGCAGAACGATATATCGGAATTGATTTAAATGAAAAATATGCTATGATCAGCTGCTATACGCAGGAAATGCCGGAACCGAATACGATCAGCATGGTAGCAGGAAGTGAAGTATACCAGATCCCGGTGTGCCTTTGTAAAAAAAGAGAAAGCAGACATTGGCTTTATGGAGAAGAGGCCAAAAAATATGCCAAGGAAACAGGCAGTTTTTATGTAGACGGATTGCCCCAAAAAGCTCTTGCAAGAGAGAAAGTGGAATTTGAGGGAACCATTTACGAATCCACAGAGCTTTTATTTGTGTTTTTGAAAAAGCTGCTGCTTTTGCCTCCCGGCGGCGGAGAAGATCCCTGGCCGGACAAATTGGTGATTACAACAGAAAATATGAATCTGGAATACCGAAAACTGTTTGGCTTATTTGCGGAGTGGCTCAAAATCCCC
>CAYQRG010000014.1:4802-7257 GCA_964419645.1 uncultured Eubacterium sp. | reverse complement strand
CGGAACGAATAATGCTTTTGGATTACAGAGAAAGCTTTTACTATTATGCTTTCAGTCAGCCGCCGGAAATCTGCCTTCATGATGTGGTTCTTTATTACTATATGATGGGCAAACTGTTTTATTGGAGACTGAGCCGTGATAAAAAAACGGTACCTCAGGTATCTTCTATTGAAGAAAAACGCTATGACGGCATATTAAAAGATCGTGATGAATCCTTTGCAGAAATAATTGCAAAAGATTTTGCCGGAAAGATTATTTCTTCCGTATATTTGATTGGTGACGGTTTTGATGGAGAATGGATGAAAAAATCTCTTGACTTACTCTGCCGGGGACGCCGGGTATTTATGGGTAGAAATCTTTTCTGCAAAGGCGCCTGTTATGCCGCGGCAGCGAAGAGGGAAGATACCGACTGGCCATATATTTATATGGGAGATAACGAATTAAGATTAAATATAAGTTTAAAGGTAGAAAATAAAGGAAAATCAGAATTTTTGACCTTGATTACTGCCGGAGAGAATTGGTATGAGGCCGGAGGAGAGTGTGAAGTGATTCTAAATGGAAATCCTTCCATAGAACTCTGGTTTCAGCCTCCCAAAAGCATGGAGGCGTCAGTGCGTCTTTTGGAACTTACCGATTTGCCGAAACGAAAGGCACGGACTACCCGGCTTCGGATTTCGGCCAAACCAACCGCTGTTGACAGGATTACGTTTCGCATTATGGATTTGGGATTTGGAGAGATTGTACGAAGTACGGAAAAAGTGTGGGAGTATGCAGTTACGATTTAGGAGGAGACTATGGGAGAGATGCTCTTGTGCAGCCATGAGTTGGCATTTGTGCCTTATTATATTGACAGCATAGCATTGAATGTATATTCATTAGAAGAATTGTGCTACTATCTGATTGACAATACCGATCTGGTTGAGCCTTCTTTTATGGATACAGATTTGATCGACTGGATCAGAGGAGAATTAAAGCTGCCCCAGTTAGCCGATCAGTTGGAGGAACAAAAGGCGGCAGAGGGAAGCCTTTTGGAGTTTGTGCTGGTTTTGCTCTCCGGCTGCAATTACTGCACAAAAGAAGAAGTAAATCGGATCAGAGAAATTTTGACAGATTTTGAACATAAAAGTGAGGCAGAATGCAAAAAGATTCGAGCAGACCGTCTCCTGCAGAAAAAAAGATACCACGCCGCCATATTAGAGTACAAAAGGCTGTTGGCGTATCCGGAGGTAACGGGAATCCTTGCAGGAAACATCTGCCATAATATGGGATCGGCGTATGCCAGGTTGTTTTCCTTCCGGGAGGCTGCGGATTGCTACGAGGAAGCATATAAGATGAATCAAAATCCCCTTTCCCTGCAGCAGAAAAAGATTGCCCTGCAGTTGGAAAAAGGAGCCGTTCCAAGAAATAAGGCAGAAGATACAGAGTTTTTGACTGTTCAGGAACAGCTGACTGAGTGGAAGGAAGTATCAAGAGCTGCAGGTAAGAGAGGACAGATAAGAATGGGATTTTTTAACAGAAGAAAAAGAAAGGCAGAGCTGGAGCGGATCGGGCAGGAAAATGCAGAGATCAGCGCAGAAGAGATTCTGGATGGAGATATCAAAGACCAGAAGAAGATACAGAGTTATATCACAAGTAGCTGCAGGCAGATTTCAGAAGTCAGTAAGGAACTGGAAGAAGAAAAATCCGAATATCGAATTGTTTCAGATTATCTGAAAGACATTCAGACACTGGAAAATATTCCCCAGGAGGATTTTCTGGAAATCTGCAACACGGCGGAACACATATCCAGTTTAAACCGCAAAAGAGATGCCTATAAGAATGCGGAAAAAAAGATATCCGATGCGCAGTTTACACAAATGGAACAGGAAGAAAGCCAGATTCCGAATGCAATTGTACGCTTGAAATCCAATGAAGATTACCAAACTGCCGTAAAGCGGGATATGAATTATCTGGAAGGAGAAAAGACAGAGTGGCACTATAACAAATTTCATCTGCTCCGCCAGCAGAAATTATTGAAAGCCATGTCCTTTGTGCTGCTTTTCGTTTTTGCAGCCAGCATGGCAATTTTGTTTTTCCTGCAGTATCAGCTCAGGGAAGATGTTACTTATGCCTGGATGGGCGTTATATTTGTTGCTGCTCTTGGCGGATTTGGCATTTTCCTGAAAATGACCTCCAATCAAACGGAGATCAGGCAGTCGGAAATCAATATGAATCATGCCATTGTGTTATTGAACAGAATGAAGTTTAAATATGTCAGTGTCACCAATGCAGTGGATTATGCAAGAGAAAAATATCATGTGAAAAACGCAAGTGAATTTAAATATATCTGGGAACAGTACCTAAACGAGGTCAAAGAACGGGAGAAATTTCGTCAGGCCAATGAAGACCTGGAATATTTCAGTGAGAAATTGATACGGCAGCTGAAAAGTTATCACCTTTACGATACCAGAGTCTG
>CAYQRG010000014.1:0-4792 GCA_964419645.1 uncultured Eubacterium sp. | reverse complement strand
GCATCGGCCATTGTAGATAAAAAAGAAATGGTGGAAGTAAAACACAATCTCATTGTACGGAGGCAGAAGCTGCGTTCCAGAATTGAGATCAATACACAGAATATCAAAGACAGAAAAAATGAAATGGAAAAAATATTAAGGCGGCAGCATATGTATACGCCTCAAGTGCGTGATATCATAAATTCTCTGATGCAGTAGCATATTATAGAAAGCAGGCGAAGTATGAGCAAAAAAGAAATTGCTAAGGAATTATTTTTTAAGGGTTATAACTGCGCCCAGGCCGTAGCAGGAGCCTATGCAGAAGAAATGGGTATGGACTTTGATACCGCTGTCAAAACAGTATCCTCCTTCGGCGGTGGAATGGGCAGGATGCGGGAGGTCTGTGGTGCAGTCAGCGGTATGTTTTTTGTGGCAGGAGCGTTATACGGGTATAGTGATCCAAAGGATTTTGACGCGAAAAAAGAGCATTATGAACGAATTCAGCATTTAGCCGCAAAATATAAAGAACAGACGGGAAGCATCATTTGCAGAGAACTCTTGGGGCTGGAAGGAAAAGATACAAAGGCAGAGCCTTCCAGACGGACAGAGGAATATTACAAAAAACGCCCTTGTCCGGAGATGATCGGACTTGCGGCAGAAATTATGGAAGAATACATTTTAGATATGGAAAAAAGGAGCGCAGAATCATGACATTAGATCAGTTACCCATTGGACAGGAAGCAGTGATTACAATTGTGGGAGGCGAAGGAGCACTTCGCCTTCGGTTTTTAGATATGGGCTTGATTCCCAAAACCCGGGTGACAGTGATGAAGACAGCGCCTATGGGAGATCCCATTGAGATCCGCCTTCGGGGATATGAGCTTACGATACGGAAAGAAGAAGCAATGAAAATTGAAGTTAAGACGGAGGCGTTGGCATGATCTTTGCATTAGTCGGAAATCAGAACTGCGGCAAGACAACTTTATTTAATCAGTTGACCGGTTCCAATCAGCATGTGGGGAATTTTCCCGGCGTAACGGTAGATCAGAAAATGGGGCCGGTTCGGACAGCGTCTGACTGTCAGGTTGTGGATTTGCCGGGAATTTATTCCCTTCGTCCTTATACCAGTGAGGAAATTGTTACTAGGGATTTTATATTAAATGAAAAACCGGATGGAATCATTAATATTGTAGATGCAACCAATATTGAGCGGAATCTTTATTTGACGCTGCAGCTTTTGGAAATGGATGTTCCTATGGTGTTGGCTTTGAACATGATGGATGAAGTGCGGGAGAACGGCGGTTCCATTCAGGTTCAGAGAATGTCAGAAGAACTTGGAATACCTGCTATTCCCATTAGCGCGGCAAAAGATGAAGGCATTGAAGATTTGATTAAGACTATGATCCAAACGGCAAAACAGAGGATAAAGCCGAAAGTAAAGGATTTTTGTGAAAAAGGAGCCGTGCACCGCTGTATCCATGCAGTATCCTATCAGGTGGAGGACCATGCGCAGAATATCGGCATGTCACCCCGGTTTGCGGCAACGAAAATTGTAGAGGGAGACGAGGCAATCATCCGCTGCCTGGAATTAAGCGACAATGAATATGAGATGATGCAGCACAGTATTGAAGAAATGGAAGCGGATCACCATATGGATCGGAATGCTGCTCTGGCGGATATGCGTTATGCCTTTATTGAAAAAGTATGCAGCAAAACAGTAACCCACTGCCAGGAAAGCAAGGAACACATCCGCAGCGTGAAGATTGATAATGTGCTGACGAATAAATATCTGGCCATTCCAGTATTTCTTGGCATTATGTTTCTTATTTTTTATCTGACCTTCAACGTGATCGGGCAGGGGTTAAGCGATCTCCTTGCAGCAGGGATTGATGCCCTGGCGTCACTGGTAGACATCGCCCTTACCCGGTATCAGATTAATCCGGTTGTACATAGCCTTGTGATTGACGGAATTTTTGCCGGAGTGGGAAGTGTGCTTAGTTTTCTGCCTATTATCGTAGTATTGTTTTTCTTTTTGTCTATTCTGGAGGATTCCGGCTATATGGCAAGAATTGCTTTTGTTATGGATAAACTTCTGCGTAAGATCGGTTTGTCCGGCAAAAGCTTTGTGCCGATGCTTATTGGATTCGGCTGTACCGTTCCCGCAGTTATGTCCTGTCGGACATTGTCTTCCGAACGGGACCGGAAAATGACGATTCTTTTGACACCTTTTATTAGCTGTTCTGCCAAAATACCGATTTATGCGGTATTTACAGCAGCATTTTTCCCCAATTATGCTGCGCTTGCTATGATTCTGTTGTATGTAACGGGGATTTGTACCGGAATTCTGGTATCTCTGGTGTTAAACCGTACTGCATTTAAGGGGCATTCCATTCCTTTTGTTATGGAACTGCCGAATTATCGTCTGCCGTCACCGAAAAGCGTGCTGCTTTTGATGTGGGACAAAGCAAAAGATTTTATTCAGAGGGCGTTTACGATTATTTTTCTGGCAACGCTTTTGATCTGGTTTTTACAGACTTTTGATATGAGATTTAACGTGGTAAATGACAGTGCGGACAGTCTTCTGGCTGTGTTAGGACGAGTGATTGCGCCGGTATTTGGACCTTTGGGGTTTGGCGACTGGAGAATTTCTACTGCTCTGATTACAGGTTTTACCGCAAAAGAAGCCGTAGTCAGCACGATGAGCGTTCTGCTGGGGACCAGTATGTCTAATCTTTCTTCAGCTCTTGGCAGCATGTTTACAACTGCCTCGGCGGTTAGTTTTCTGGTGTTTACCCTTTTGTATACACCTTGTGTGGCCGCAGTTGCTTCTATCCGCAGAGAAATGGGGAGTAAAAGGGAGGCGGTTATGGTGGTTGTTTTGCAGTGCGTGATCGCCTGGCTTGCAGCATTTTTAGTATATGGGATATTTAAGGCGCTTGGAGCGTGATAAAAGCGCCTTTATGTGTAAATTATATTTGTTTATGTGGTTTTTCTTTAACTCTTGCTTATTCGCGTTGATTTGTGTTAAAATTAAAAAAATATTCGCTGCTTTTTACATGAATAAACGGCAAATTATGAGTGAGCATTTTAAGGAGGGCTGCTTATGTATCGGAAAATAATCAGCTTTTTGGAAGAGTGGAAAGAAGATAAGTACCGAAAACCCCTTATTTTACAAGGGGCAAGACAGGTTGGCAAGACATGGTCCATTTTGGAGTTTGGGCGTACACACTATGAGAATGTGGCATATTTCAACTTTGAAACCAATCCTAAGCTGAGTGAAACCTTTGAAGAAAATATCAGTCCGGATTATCTGATACCCATTCTGTCACATATTGCAGGGCAGACGATTATCAGAGAAAAAACATTGATTGTTTTTGATGAAGTACAGCTTTGCGAAAGGGCACTTACTTCGCTGAAATATTTTTGTGAAGATGCGCCTGAGTATCACATTATTGTGGCAGGAAGTCTTCTTGGCGTTGCGGTAAACAGGACAAAATTTTCTTTTCCTGTTGGCAAAGTGGATATGAAAACGCTCTATCCTATGGATATGGAAGAATTTATGCTTGCCTTGAAGGAAGATGCTTTGGTGGAGCAAATTAAAAAGAGTTTTCAGACAGATATGCCGCTGCCATCGGCTCTGCACGATGCAGCGATGAAACGATATCGTCAGTATCTTGTTGTAGGCGGCATGCCGGAGTGTGTGATGCAGTTCGCCGAAACACAGGATTATATTCTTGTGCGTCATACGCAGGATACGATTCTGACAAGCTATCTCAATGATATGAGCAAATATAATAACCTCAATGAGATTAAGAAAACCAGACTTGTTTATGACAATATCACCGTACAGCTTTCCAGGAAGAATACCCGGTTTCAATACAAATTGATTAAGAAAGGCGGACGTGCTTCTGAGTTTGAGAATGCGATTGAATGGCTTTGTCTGTCTGGTATTGTGTCTCAGGTGCATAAGGTAGAACAGATTAAGAAACCGTTGGAAAACTACCGCAATATTGATGCATTTAAGATCTATGTTTCTGACTTGGGCTTGCTTTGCGCCAAGAAAGACTTGGCTGCAAATGATGTTTTATATATGGTAGAGGAGTTGAACGACTTTAAAGGTGGAATGGCGGAAAATTATGTTAATACGCAGCTTATCGTAAAGGGTTATCGAACTTTCTACTGGGAATCTGAACGTGGAGCTGAAATTGATTTTATCATTCAGAGAGAAGGAAAACTGATCCCTATTGAGGTCAAATCTGCTGACAATACCAAAGCCAAAAGTTTAAAAGTCTATATGGACACTCATAAACCGGAATATGCAATTAAGCTTTCTGCGAAAAATTTTGGCTTTCAGGACGGGAAAAAGACCGTTCCGCTTTATGCGGCATTTTGTATCTGATAAAAATTTGTTCATATTGACGAAGAGGAAGGAAATTGATATAATGTTTTTATCTAATTTGCTCGTGGATTTGGAACGTAATTTATATGAAACGGGCATTTTTAATAATTAAGGAGGAAAAATATGAGTAAAAGCAGGAGTAAGAAGAAATTAGGACTGGGCTTTCTGGGCGTATTTATGCTGGTAATGGCATTTTGCATCCCGACAGCCGCAGGAGTGGTGGAAGGAGATGGAGAGTATGAGATCTATCCTACGCCGCATTTGGCTGAGTACGCTGGCACAGCAACTACGACATTGACCAGTCAGGTGGATGTCACTTGTGGCTCTGCAATTGATCAGTATACGAAGAACAGAATCACAGATACTTTGGATGTATTGGGATTAAAAGAGAGTACGGCGCCAGCGGCAGCCAAT